>CAMVBD010000013.1 GCA_947165615.1 uncultured Clostridia bacterium
GAATTTCACCGAGCGCCTGATGCCGCTCATCACGGAGCTCGACGATATCCTGATCCGCGAAGTGAAGATCCCCGACGCACAGATTGCCCGCAGCAATTTTTACGATGAACTCTATTCGCTCCTTTCCGCCTACAATTACGTCGAGGGAGATTGTTCGCTCTACGACCTCGGCACCCTCGTCGGCGGTCTGAGTGCTCCGCAGTCAGAAATGTACAATGCCCAAGACAGCGAGATCGACGCGCTGACGAACGCCTACACCGGGACCGCGCTGAAGATCCTTGCGATCCTCGGCGACAGCGACGGGAGCGGGGACGACGTGATCTATTCAGCCGAATCCGCGATCACCCGTCGTACGGTGGACGGATATTCCGTCCGCGGGCTTGACGGAGCCTTTCTCCAGCCCGACGAAAACGGCTTTATCACGATCGATCCCACCGGTTTAAACATCTTTTTCGGCGACGGCAGGATGAACTACGCGTACACCTACCTCGACCAGATCAAATATGTGAATGAGCTCCTCACGGATGAACCGACACTCTCATTCCTGAAAAAACGCGGTCTTGCAGTCTCGTATTACGCGCTGATCGCGCGCAGCGGTCAGATCGTATCCGAGCTTTCCGAGACAGCGGAGGCACCCGTGACCTGGGCGGAAGTGAAGGAATTCGCTCAGACGAGCAGTGACGCCTTCGACCGCTACGGCTTCACCGCCCTCATCAAATATATATCTCTTAACGACGATGATTTCACTTCGGTAAACGAGGTGGAAGCATATTTATCAAAGATCGTTGCTCAGCAGTACGGCGAAGTGCTTCGGAAGGACAAGGTCAGCGTGAAAAAACTTGTCGACGCGAACGGCGATTCAATCTTTTATCAGGTGACGGTCCGGGACGCTTCGGCGCAGTCGTTGATGAAAGTGCTTTCCATACCGCGGATCGAAGTCGGAAACTATGAGAGCCCGGAGTTCGAAGAGTTCCTCAGTACCTACTTTAACAAGACGTACAGCGAAATGTACCCGGACGGAGTTTGGTTTTACGGTCCCGATTACGAAGGCACGCTCGACCATTACCGCTATTACGAAGCGCTTGACGACAGCGACGCCGATATATATCAGAGGGTCTATTCCGACGCGACTTCCGTCTGGATCGTCCCCCAGGTGGATACATACTGCTTCGTTCTGACGGATCAGAACGGCGCCGAGCATCCGGCGCGGATCGATTACCGGGACCGCTCGAGAACGCGGGCAAGCGTTCCGATCCGGATCAATTTTGCGGACGGTAATTTCAGCGACGCTTATATTGAGATCTCCTTCGGCGAAAACGGCTGGCAGACGGACGGCGTCTCGTTTTACTCGGATAGGGAGCGTTCCTGTTACCCGATGGACAGCGAATTCTTCGACGGCGCAAAATACGCACCCTCGGCGAGTCTTCCGGACTATAACGGCCACGCGTATCTGAACCCGATCTCTCAATTCTGCGAGATCGACGTCTCGAAAAAGGACTGGGGGATCACGCTCGGATGGAAGAAGATCGAAGAAATCGACGAGATCGTGAACTGCGAGGCGGCGTATTTCCTCGGCGACGTCTACAATTACCGGTTCAACATCAACGAGCTCTTCGCCGCCGCTGACGAGGCGGCAAAACAGGGCGACGTGGCATATACGGTCGACTGCGCCGATTTTACCGTCGCCGAAGCGGTCTATGACGGCGCCGCGCAGACACCGAAGGTCACCGCGACCCTCAAAGGGACCGCCCTGGCCGAGGGCGTGGATTACAAAGTCCTTTACGACGGCAGTTCAGATCCCGGCGGAGCGAGCCTTGCGGTCATCGGCATCGGCAATTTCTACGGCGTGCTCGAGCTGAACTACACGATCAAGGATTCTCTCGCGGTCAAAGTCGACGGCAAAGAGATCGGAAGCGAAAATTATACCGTAGATGAAAACACCGGAACCGTCTCTTTGACGGACGGGTATAAAAAAACGCTCGACCCGGGCGAACATACGCTGACGGTCATCATCTCCGGCAAAGAAACTACGACGAACTTCACCGTTTTGGCGTCGGGCGAACAGAGCCCCGTTTCTCCTCAGACCGGCGATAACAGCCACATTGAGCTTTGGATCATGCTGATGACCGTAAGCGCGGGCTGCGGGATCGCTCTCTTTGTTCCCGCCGGGCGGCGAGCCTTCAAAAAATGATGCCGCAGCGCCGTGATCGCCGCCGGTTTTATACGATTTCAGTTTATACTTGGAGGATATTGTTTCGATGTCTGATATTGGTAACGCGCCCCTGCTCCCGTTCACGCCGATCGACCTTTCGCAGAGGGAGCAGGTGGAAGCGATCCGCCGTGCGTCCGGCAGTACGCTGTATTATTATTCGTTTGCTTCGCTCTTTGTGTGGCAGGAACACGAGAAGTATTCTATTTGCCTGACAAAGGACGCCTTTCTCGTAAAACACGGAATTCGCGGAGATAACGTCTATCTGTTTCCCTGCGGCTCAAAGAGCGGAAAAAAGCGGCTGATCGACGCGCTGATGAAGTCCGGTTCCCCGACTTTTTCCTGCACCGGCGACGACGGTAAGTTGTTTCTGGAAAGCGAATATCCCGGAATGTTCACCTTTACCGAATGCCGGGACGATTTTCCGTATTTATACGATAAAAACGAACAGATCGCCCTTTCCGGCAAAGAGTTCAAAAACCTTCGCCATCAGATCCACCTCGGCCGCGCCGCCGCAGAAGAATGGTCGTCGGAGCCTCTGACTCAAAAGAATACGGATCGTGCGCGGGAGATCACCCGGAAATGGGCAAAAGGGCGCAGCGCTGACGATCCGACCGACGTCCCGGCAATCGAAGCGGCGCTCGACTGTTTCGGGTCGCTGAAGTTATGGGGCGTTTTGTTCCGGGCGGACGGGAACGACGTCGCCTATGTTCTAGGTACTTTCGTCACCCCCGAGATCTTTGATATTTGCTTTTGCAAGGTACTCGACAGGCGCTGCGACTGCTTTATTAAATGGGCGTTTTACCGCGCGCTGCCCGAAGATGTCATCACCGTTGATTCGGAGGAAGACATGGGGATCGAAGGCATGAGAAAGCACAAACTGCTGCGCCGGCCGAAGGAGCTGGTGCGTATATGGAAAGGCAGCTGCAATGAGCGATAACGTGACAAACACGCTGAAAAGCAAATCATTCACCGACCGTATGTTCCGGCGGCTTCTCTGGCCGTCTTTGTTTTCCGCGTTCGGGCTGGCTCTCGGTGATATCGCGGACGCTTTGTTCGTCGGTATCCGTATCGGAAAGATCGGGCTCGCGACCATGACGCTGGTCGCCCCGGTATATATGATCTACAACGTTCTCGATATCGGGATCGCGGTGGGCGCGTCGGTGCATTATACGAGAACTCTCGGCAAAGGAAAAGCCAGGCAGGCGATCGGGATCTTTTCGCAAATGGTGATGTTCGCCTTTTTCGTCAGCATTCTGACCGGCGCTCTCGGTCTGATCCTTATGCCGTATATCCTGACTCTGCTCGGAGCGGGTCCTCAGGGCGGCGAGCTGTGGAACTATACGAAAGACTATCTGCAGATCATGTTTTCAGGCGCGCCTTTAACGTTTTTCTATTTTCTTCTGTACTACTGCGTGCGATGCGACGACGACGAAAAGCTCGCGAGCGCGGGCTACGTCATCGGTTATCTGACCGACGTCGCCGCCAGCGCGCTGTTTATCCTCGGCTTCAAAATGGACGTAAAAGGCGCGATAATAGCCACGGTTTTGGGAAAAGCCGTGGGCATTTGCATTTTCTTGATTCATTTCACGAAAAAATGGGCTATCCTTCGTTTCAAGTTCGTAAAGCCCGACTTCAAAGTAATTTTTGCGACGCTGAAAACCGGTATGTCTTCTTCCTTTGGGTACATAGGTCAGTTTGCAGCGCTTTTGATAGTCAACAATATACTGATGCGCATCGGCGGCGACGGCGCACTGGCGCAGTTCAACGTTGTGCAGAACGTATCCTATTTTGCGCTTGCCGTCTATTTCGCGCTGGGGGAAACCGTACAGCCCCTTTGCGGCACATTTTTCGCTGAGCGCAATAAAGACGCCGTCAGGCGCGTGATGCGGCTCGCGATCGGCGCGGGCGTCGTTTCCGGCGTCGTGATCTCGGCGTTGTTCGCCGTTTTCGCCCCGTCGGTGTGTACCCTGTTCGGACTGTCCGGCGCCGCCGTATCGGACGGCGCGTTTGCCGTGCGGCTGTTCTGTCTTTCGGTCGTCCCGGCGGGTCTGAGTCTGATATGGAGCGCCTGCTTCCAGTCTATCGAGCGGGAAAAGATCGTTTTCCTGATCAACCAGCTTCGCACCTTTGTATTCTTCACCGTTTTTGCCTTGATCTTCTCTTTATTTGACCTCAAGTGGTTTTGGTTCGTTTTTCTCGGAACGGAGCTTGCCTCGATCGCCGTATGGGTCCCGGTTTGCCGCAAAAAGAAGCAGCCTGTTTCCGACGTTGTTTTTTCCTATCTTCTCGATACCAACACAACCGACGTTTCAAAATTGATAGAGAAGGCGGAAACGTTCTGTGAGGAAAACGGCGCGTCGCCGAAGCAGATCTACTGTGTTACGATGTGCGTGGAAGAGGTTTGTCAGGCGATCATCGAAAACGCCTTCCGCCGGGAAGGAGACGAATATATACAGCTGACTCTTTCTCTTGAAAAAGACGGAACGACGGTGCTTCATATGCGCGACAACGCCGTCGACTTCAATCCCTTCGCAATGAAAACGGGACAGGATTATGAAAACGAAGAAAATCTGGCGTCGCTCGGTATCCAGATGGTAAAAGCGAAATCCAAGCGGTTCTTTTACCGCCGGTACGCCGGTTTCAATACGCTCACGGTGGAGGTGTGACTGCTTTGCCATCCGATATTCGCCTCGCGACCGAAGAGGATCTTCCGGAGCTGATAAAGCTTTGGCAAGACTGTTTTGACGACTCAGAAGAATATATCCGCTTTTTTTACCGCGAGAATTTCAGCCGTATAAGCGTTTTGGTCTATACCCTGAACCAAAGACCCGTCAGCATGATCCATCTGATGGACGCTTCGTTTGCTGACGGCGCTGACGAGTATCCCGTTCGTTTTATATACGCGGCAGGGACCCGTTCCGACTGCCGCTGCAAGGGCTATCTGCGCTCGCTGATCGATCTTGCCGCCGTTTCGGCGAAAGAAAACGGGTACGGTCTGTTTTTGAAGCCCTCTCCCGCGCTGACCGGCTATTATTCCGCGCTTGGCTTTGCCGAGGACAGCCGCTTCAGTATTTTCACGGCGGGACCGGGAGAAGACGGGCGAAAGGATATCGTCTTTTCTCCGCTTGCCCCGGAAGAATACAACCGTCTGCGCGACCGGGCTTTTTCCGGACGTCCTTTTGTGAGATGGCCTGACGCCCACGTCCGCTGGTGCGTAGATGAAAACACTTTCTGCGGCGGTCGGACGCTGGCGCTCAAGTTTGACGAAAACGTGCATTTTTTGATGGCTTGCCCCGCGGGAAACGTTCTGCGTATCACCGAGACAGATCTCGACCCGGGACAGTTAAAATCCGTTTCTTTTGCCCTGTGTAAACTGTTCGGCGCAGCGCGTCTCGAGGCTTACCTGCCCGAAGACGCGGTCGGCGAGGATCCGACAGTCATATCCTCCTTTGTATTGAACGCTCCTCTGAAGCATACTTACGCCAACCTACTTCTTTTCTGAAAGGACGACGATCAAAATGAATCAAAGTAAAAAAAGAAAAAATCGCGTGATCTCCCTCCGCTTCAAAATCGTCGCGGTGATCATCTTTGCAGCCCTGATCCTGTCTGCGATCGCGGTGACGATCAGCTACAACGTATACAGCGATACGATGGACGACCACTATAAAACGCTGACGTCCAATCTTGCGAAGACAGCGGCGTCCCAGCTCGATCCGGAGGCGCTCGTCCGGTATTACAACGAAGTCAAGCAGATCGGGGAATACGACGAAGAGAAGTATCAGAACGACGAAAACTACCGCGCTGAATACGATGCGAAAGCAAACGCCCTGAAGGACGACGATTACCTCCGTATGCTCAATATCCTGTTCGACATAAAGGACAGCAACGGCATCACCTATCTTTACGTGCAGAAGCTGGACGGCGACGAATGTACTTACATAATGGACGCAGACACGTCGAGCGATCAGTGCCAGTTGGGGACCACGCACGGGGTCTCCGGTCCCACGAAAGAAACGGAGCATCCCGAGGAAGGCATCCCGGCGTTCATCACGAACGACACCTACGGATGGCTCTGTACTTCGATGGAGCCGGTGAGGGACAGTAACGGGACCCCGGTCGCGCTTGTCGGGGTCGACGTTTCAATGGACGACATTATGCAGGACCGCGCCGATTATCTGCGCAGCGTTATCCTCGTTATGGGGATAGCCGTCATTGTGTTTATCGCACTCATCCTTTTCGGCATCGTCAAGGCGTTGATCAAGCCGATCAATCAGCTTTCGGACGCGGCGCGTTCCTTCATACAGGACCGCGACGGCGAACAGAAGTCCGGTTCCGCTATATCCAAACTGAATATAAGGACCGGCGACGAAGTGGAGACCCTTTGTGACTCCGTCAAACAGATGGAGCGCGATATCAACAGCTATATCGCCAACCTTACCGCAGTGACCGCCGAAAAAGAGCGCATCGGCGCGGAGCTGAACGTCGCCACGCAGATCCAGGCGGATATGCTGCCGCGTATCTTTCCGGCTTTCCCGGACAGAAAGGAATTCGATCTTTACGCCTCCATGAATCCCGCCAAAGAGGTGGGCGGCGACTTCTACGATTTCTTCCTTGTTGACGACGATCATCTTGCCTTGGTCATGGCGGACGTTTCGGGCAAGGGAGTCCCGGCGGCGCTCTTTATGGTCATTGCGAAGACCCTCATCAAAAACCGCGCGCAGCTCGGCGAGAGCCCCGCGGAGATCCTTAAAAACGTCAACGAACAGCTCTGCGAGGGCAACGAGGCGGAGCTCTTCGTCACCGTTTGGCTGGCGGTGATCGAGATCTCCACCGGCAGGGGCCTTGCCGCCAACGCAGGACACGAGCATCCCGTTCTGCGCCGCGCCGACGGAAAATACGAACTCGTCACCTACCGCCACAGCCCCGCTGTCGCCACCATGGAGGGAATACGGTTCCGCGAGCATCCTTTCGAGATGTATCCCGGCGACAGGCTCTTCGTTTATACGGACGGCGTTCCCGAAGCGACGAACGCAGGCAACGAACTGTTCGGAGCCGAGCGGATGCTCAACGCGCTCAACCGCGATCCCGACGCCTCGCCGGAAGAACTTCTGCGCACCGTGAGAAAAGAGATCGACGCCTTCGTCGGCGACGCGCCGCAGTTCGACGATATCACGATGATGAATTTCTGCTATAACGGCGCTCCGCGCGCAAAAGAGCTGAAGCTGGAAGCCGTCGACGAAAACCTGGGACGGGTGCTTGAATTCGTGGACGGAGAGCTGGAAGCGCTGGGCTGCCCGCAGAAAACTCAGATGAAGATCGACGTTGCAGTTGAAGAGATCTTCGTAAATATCGCCCATTACGCGTATAAGCCGGAAACGGGTCTCGCTTTGATCAGAATCGAGACGAATTCCGATCCGAAGCGCGTCTCGATCACCTTCCGTGATTGGGGAGTGCCCTACGATCCGCTCGCCAAGCCCGATCCCGACGTCACCCTCTCCGCCGAAGAACGTCAGATCGGCGGTCTCGGGATCTTTATGGTTAAAAAGAGTATGGACGAAATGAAGTACGAATACGCCGACGGACAGAACGTGCTGACGATCGTCAAAAATCTGGAGTAGATTTTCATTTTGCCAAAACCTTATATGCTTCTTTGTTTTTGGCGATCAGTTCGTTAGAAACGGCAAGCAGCTCGGCGTCGCTTGCCGCCACGCTTCGCTCGGTCTTTTTGATCTCAAAAGGTATTCCGTTATAGTCGACGGCGGATTTCAAAAAAACCGTGATCGCAGAAGACATATTCAAGCCGAGATCCGAAAATAAGACCTCCGCTTGTTTTTTCAAATTTTCATCTATTCGGATGTTGAGATTTGTCGTTGCCATATTATGATCCTCCTTTTACACATATTATACGCCGATTATCAGCATTTGTCAATACATAATAAAGAAAATATCATTACAAAATTTTCCGGCAAAAGAAAATCGGGTATTCACAACTAAAGTCCGTTATGAATACCCGATTTGGTGCGAATATCGATAACAGATTTGTTCGACTGTTTTTGCGCTATCTGAAAACTGCGGTATTCGGCTTCGGACGGTCCGGTGTAAAAAAATATGCGAGTGTTGCCAAGTGGTAATGACTTTTACTTTATTTTGTGGTAAAATACAATCGGATAAATGGAGGAATGGGCGTTATTATGGAATTTACGTTTCTTGAATTCTTAAAATACGACTTCGCGTCGATCCTGCTTGTCTGCGGGCTGATCGTGTTGATGATAACGAACAGGAAAAACAAGGTCCCGGCGGTCTTCACCCTGTGGATCATGACGATCATAATGGTGCTGTCGCTGTTCGTGGAATTTGTCTGCAAATGGTCGGAGAACGATCCCTCGCTTGCGGATATACGGTACTGGACGACGGTCGTCAAGTATATCATCCCGCCGACGATCCTGATGATGCAGAATATGGTCCTTATCGAAAACAAAGTGATACGCGGACTGATGGTGATCCCGAACGTGATCAGCACGCTTGCCGTTACTGTGGGACCGTATGTGACGGGACTGAAAGTTCTGTCTTTCAGCGAGGAGTATTATTTTGTTGAAGGACCGCTGCGCGTATTCCCGTTTTGCGTTGCTCTGTTCTATCTGCTGGTGCTGGTGATCGCGTCGCTGCGTTATTTCTACGACGTCACGCAGGGCTATAATACGATCGTGATGTATCTTGCGATAACGACGGTGATCACCTGTATGCTCGAGTTCTTCGGGATCGTCAGCGGTATCGTCAAGTACGTTCAGATCATCGATATCTACCTCTATTATTTCTTTTTGAACTTCGTATATCAATCGAGGATCAGGGAAGAAAGTCTGAAAAAAGAGCTTGCGCTGACGCAGAAGGAGCTGGAGCTTTCCAATACGAACGTGAGACTCCTTCAGAACCAGATCTCGCCGCATTTCATCTATAATGCCCTGTTCCTCATTAAAGCGCTTATCTGGACGGATCGGAAACGCGCGTCCGATGCGGTGGACGATTTCTCTCTGTATATCAGAAGAAACTTCGAGGCAATGCGCAAAAACGATCTGATCCCGTTCGGCGAGGAGCTTGAACATATCAAAGCGTTTCTGAACATCGAAAACGTGGACGACGAGAGAGGCATGGTCGTTGAGTTCGACGTCGACGAGCTCGATCTTCTGATCCCGCCGCTGACCGTCGAGCCCCTTGTCGAAAACGCGATCATCCACGGGATCGGTTCTCTGGAAAGCGGAGGCGTCGTTACCGTATCGTCGAAGAAGAGCGAGGGGGGCTAGACGATCTGGGTGGAGGACAACGGCGTCGGTGTTGATACGGAAAACGTAACATACGGCGTGGGGCTTGAGAACGTCAAAACACGCCTGGAATCGCAGTGCGGCGGCACACTTGAAATCAGCAGCCGCCCGGGCTGCACCAAAGCGACGATTTTTATTCCCGAAAGAGAAGAGTCGGGAGCATCGGGGGACAAACAATGAACGTCATCATTCTTGATAATCACAAACTTATAATTTCGGAGATCCGCCGTCAGGTTCTGACGATCCTGCCCGGAGCGCAATGCATATGCTTTACCAAACAGCGCGAGGCGATCGAATACGTGAAGAAAAACCGCGTGGACGTTGCTCTGCTCGACGTTGATATGCCGGGACTGAACGGCATAGAGGTCGCCGAGCTGATGTGTCAGATCAATTCACGGCTGAATATCATCTTCGTTACGGGATTCCCCGAATACGCGCTTCAGGCGTTTTCCGTACCCGTCAGCGACTTTATAGTAAAACCCGTTTCGGAGGAAGCGCTGAGGTCGAGCTTCCGTAAGCTCCGTTTTCCGCCGGAGGAGAAGATCGACAGCTTTCAGTACGACGACGTCAAGGACGCGAAAATGATAGGAGAGAGGCTGAAAAAGCTCCGCAAAGAGCGCGGTATGTCGACAAGAGACCTCGCCGACGAGGTGGGCGTGTCGTTTACGACGATATACCGGTGGGAAAACGGGGACCGCATTCCCGACGGCTTCAATATGGGTAAACTGATGAACGCGCTCGGCGTAAGGATGAAAGATATTATTTCCGATATAGATATACACTCGGAAAAGAAACCGGAGGTGTAACGGAGTCGAATATGAAACGGATCATAATAAAGCGAAAAGGGGTGGATTTTCGATGAACACAGCGTTTTTATCGGAGCTGTTTCTGCTTGCAGGCTCCGTTGCCGGTTTTACTTACGGCATAATAGTATTTCTTTCAAAAAAGACGCCGCTCTACGCAAAGATGATCGCCGGAGCGGTCGGCTGTATGATGTTCGGATATCTTCTGGCGGTGGTCCGGCGGATCGCCGGATTTGAGGAGCGTGCGTTCCGTCTCGATTATCTGACGTATATCGGCGTATTCCTTTTCCTTCTGACCGCCAACGCGGGCTTGATGGACGGACTTGTCGACGACGGAAACAAACGCGTTAAAAAATACCGCGTTATCGCGCTTGTGGCGCCGATCGCTGTCTTGCTTCTGTCCGCGCCGGTAATTCTTTCGGAAATACCCGCCGTGTCAAAGATCTGCTGCGGCGCGGTGGCGCTGTTCGCCGCGGCAGCCTCCTATTTCAATTTCAAGCACGCCGTCATCCCCGATGTGGAATTCGGCGTGATCCACTGCGTGCGCGTTTATAATTGGATCGCGCTCCTGTACGCCGTTTTGCTGACGGCAACGCTTGCGGCTCGCGCACTCGGTTGGGAGATCGCCGTGCTGATCCTCTCGATTTTGACGTGCATTGACATGATCCTGATATTACCGATGATTAAAAGGGGGATCGACAGATGGAAAACAATATGATCTATATCGCTTTTCTTTGCGTCACGGTCCCGATGCTTTTCCTTCTGCCGATCATCAAGGACAGATTCGCCCGGACCGTCGTGGGCTTCGTGATCGTAGGCATTTTCTGCTGCCTGCTCGTTTCCGAGGTCAACGGTTACATCCTGCGCGGGTTCAATATGGATTA
>CAMVBD010000014.1 GCA_947165615.1 uncultured Clostridia bacterium
AAACATAACGGCCAATACATATCTGGATAGGCCAACGCCGGTGTCACCGCGAAGTTTTTTTGCGAATCCCCAATCGTCCTCAACCTGTTTTATGCTGTTATCGTATTCGAACTTTTCTTTACTCAATCTTTCATGTTTTGGGGACAGCCTTTTTATTTTCTCGTCGAGACGCGCAATGGTTTCAGAGTAATTCTTCGCCTCCTCGTTGATCTCATTTTGCCGTTCTTCAAACTTTGATATATCGGGCTCGCTTTTTCCTTTGAGCTCTTTTTGCTTTTTTTCAAGGTTCTTTTTATTGTCTTCAGTAGCCCTCTTATGCTCTACCACATCTGAATGCAGCTGCTCCCGCACTTCAGGAGATCTGAGGAGCGCTTTGACAGTTGCGATATCGTCAAACCCTTTGTCAGTCAGTGTTTTCTCAAGAGATGCACTGAGCGTATTATACTCCTCCAGCGCCTGGTCTCTTTCTTCTGTAAGATTTTCCTTTTTTTCTTTTGCCTGGGCGAGCGCTTCTTGCGATTTGGTCGATGATTGTGCCAGTTCAGCCTGCTTATCCGTGTATTTTTTATTGGCATTCTTTAAAGCGGTGATCTCTTCCTCCAAGCCTGCTAAACCAGCAATCCCGTCAACAAGCTGTTTTTCAGCTTCTTCGCGGCTTGCAACGCATTTTCTGTACTTTCCTTCTTTTTCTTTCAGCACATCTTCCGCGCTTTGCTTATCTTTTTCAGCTTCTCCGCGTTTTTTCTCAGCTGCATCCCAGTCTTTACGCGCCTTCTGGGCTGTTTTTTCTTTACTTTCGAGTTCCTTTTTCTCTATGCTGTCAGGAGCTTTTGAAGCAGGTTTCGGGTGATCAACGCTACCGCAGACAGGACACGGCTCTCCTTCTTTAAGCTCGGAAGCAATTATGCCGTAGATACCGGCGTAGTATCTGTCTCTATATTGCTTCTCTTCATCCGCTGCCGAATCGAATTTTGCTTTTTTAGCTATGGCATCTTGATTTGCGTTATCGTACTTTTCTTTTGCTTCATCGGAAGCCGATTTTGCATTATTGAACTCTTTTTCGGAAGACTTTTCGGCAGCCTTTAACTCGTCGAAGTTTGAGTATACGTCTCTTTTTCCTTCCAGCTCGCCGATCCTTTTAGTATTCTGAGCAATTGGAGATTCCTTTTCGCATTTATCATATGCTGTCTTCGCGTCTTCTGCTGATTTTTCAGCAGCCGGTATATTCTTTTCCGCTGAAGACAAGGCGTTCTCCCTTTTTGTCAGATTCTTTTTGGCGTTTTCAACATCAATAATGGCCGAGCGCAGCTCCTCTGCTCGTGTTGCTTCAGTATATTCGGCATTCTTTTTTTCAATTTCTTCGACTTCACCGTCAAGCTTTTCTTTTTCCTGTTCCAGTTCGTGCAGTTGTTTAAATTGTTCCGCCAGCGTTCTGTCTTCATCCAGCCCTTTTTGCTTTTTTTCACCATCAAAAGACTTGTGCGCTTCCTTGGCCTTGTTCTGCTCATCTTTGAGGCTGTTGATCAATTCCAAGAGCCCGTCTAGGCTTTGAACACTTTCTTCATTTAGGGCGATGTTGATTTTGTTATTTTTCTCATCGAATTCTTTTTTTCTTTCGTTAGCCGCAGCATAATAGCGTTCGGCATATTTTGCCCAACGCTCAGTCCCAAATATTTTGGTGAGGATTTCTTCTTTGTCCTTTGAGTCCGCAAGAAGGAACCGTTCAAACTGACCCTGTGGCAAAAGGATGACCTGTCTGAACTGTTCTTTGCTCAGACCTATTATCTCTTCCGCCTTTTGATTCAGTGATTCTTTTTTGGGGTTCTCAAAGAACGGCATTTCTGTACCATCGTCAAGCACTTCTCCCGCCTCATAAAAAGCCGAGAGATTCTTACGCTTCTTCGTCAGTCCTCTTTTAAAGAGATACTTTTTTCCTCTCGATGAAAAGGTAAACGAAACATATGTATCAAGTTCATCAGATGCTTGATTACAGCGCCATTCCTCAAGATCGTTTCTTCCAATCTTGCTTTTTTCATCATTTCCGCTGGATCCGCCGTATAAGGCAAAGGTCATGGCGTCGAATATAGTAGTCTTGCCGCTTCCGGTATCGCCTTTGACCAGGAACATCCCATTTCTGGACAGCTTTTCAAAATCGACGTACTGTTTCTCGACAAAGGGCCCGAACGCCTGTATTTCAAGAAATAAAGGTTTCATTCCTGCTCCTCCTCCACTCCTTTGATTGCCTGACGGAATAATTCAATCTTGTGCTCGTCAGATTCTTCACCGATTTCATCTTTGCAGAACTGCTTGAATACCTCTATCGGATCCCTCTCAATCCTTCTCAATTCGTCAAGCGTTAGCGTGACAGTTGAGTCTCCGGAATCATATGTTTTTCCCTGAACCTCGATGATGTTTGGATAAACGGTTTTTAATTCAGATAGTGTTTGAAGCCCGATATAGCTGTCTGTCACTTCAAGCCTTACGTAGCCCGTACGCACTTCTTCCGTGCATTTCGCATCCAGAAGCTCTTCGTATGTTCCAGATATTGTTGTGCGCTTGTGGAGCAACGGAACAGAGATGATCTCCCTTGTTAGATCGTCTGTGTTTACAATGGTCACGCTCTTCTCTTGCTTTTCTTCTTTACCGAAAGAGTATGGCATTGGTGTCCCTGAATATCGAATAAAGGAGTTGACGTCTTGGGGCTTATGTATATGGCCAAGCGCTACGTAATCAAATCCGTCGAAAATGCTCGCGGAAACTTGTGTTGCTAATCCAATCTCAGCAGCTCTGTCGCTTGTGGATGTTTCCGAATCGGTTATAAATGCGTGGGCTACAAGTATATGTTTCTTAGAATTATCGAACGAGTTTTTTAAACTATCTAGCACGACCTTATATGCGTCTTCATAGCTCTCGATACTGTCGTTTTTCTCCGGAAAAACGCTTTTGGCCTTCTCTGTGGTAAACCATGGAAGAAGATAGACGTCCACGCCATCAAAGGCAATTACATCCGGATTTCTTTTCAGCGAACCGGAAACGTATAACCCTACCGTGCTGAGAAGATCAGAGCAAGTTGACAAGCGTTCGGCGCTGTCGTGATTTCCGGCAACGATGATTACTTTTTTCTTAAGGTCTTTACAAAGCTTGGTCATAGCATAGTCGTAAAGGTTTACTGCGTCAGATGAAGCGATCTGACGGTCATAAACATCTCCGGCTATGATCACCGTGTCCGCATTTTCTCTCTCGGCAATCGAGCATATTGAATCAATGAAATATCTCTGATCGTCCAAAAGACTCTGTTCGCCGTCACTTTTCCCTATATGCCAATCGGATGTGTGCAGTATTCGCATGATGTTGCCCCTTTTCTTGTTTTTTATTTTTTTAGGAAAACTACCTGATGTATCCCTATAAGAAGTATAGGTCCTCTCCTGTAACAAGATCGTACTCATCCGTCGGCTTTTCAAATCCCGATACTGAGACAAATCCAATCTTTCCTGTTTGAATACCTTTCAGACTTTTGATCTGCGCCTCCTCTTTCTTCATTTCGCCGATCTCCAGTGGTGAAGCGTAATATTTTACTTCGTAAATATCGTAACCCTCTCGGCGTTCCAAAACTGCGTCAAACTCACCGTTCGTTTTTGTCGCGCTGTCATCGTAATAGTATGTGCCGATGTTTGTTACGCCTTTCAACTTTCCGCTTTTTGCACGAAGCGAGAAATAATCGCGAACGATCTCTTCAAACCGATGGGATATGAAGGTCAAAAGTGAATGCTCCACGTACTCTTCATAAAACGCTTCGGGACCGAGTACATGCAAGGCGCTCTTGTTTTTATAAACGTACGAATAGTAAAACCGCAAAAGATTGTCGTTTACCTCATAGGCGCATTTTTTGGTGTCGTCCGGCTTGTTGATCGGAAACGTTTTCGTTACGATCTCCATTCGAAGAAGAGATGCAAGCTGCTTCGAGAGCAGCCCGTTATTCTTCATTCCGAGCTTGCTCTCGATCTCGCTGTATTTCTGTTTTCCGTTGGCTATCGCCGAAATGATCCGTTCCGCGCCGATCGCGTTTGTAAAATCGGAAATCAGAAGATGCTCCGCGTATTGATAAACAGGATGAGACTCGTTGAGGATCGTGGCGATTATATTCTCTTTCAGCGACTTTTCCGGATCGATGAATTCATTGATGTACGGAGAACCGCCGAATACGGAGTAAAGCCCGGCTTTATCATATACAGTTTTTTCGGGATAGAATAAGGCGGCATCACGGTAATTCAGTTCTTTCAGCTGGAGTGTTAAAGAGTAACGGCCGTAAAGCGCGTTTTTTTCCTCCAGCATGTCCTTCATCATCCCGACGTGAGAGCCGGAAATAAACAAACGAATATTCTTCAAATGATTGTCAATGACCGCCTGAAAAACGGAATCGACCGTTTCGGGTTTGGTCATTTCCTTTAAGTAGGGATATTCGTCAATGATGACGTTGTACGTTCCGTCAAGTGTGTTCAGATACGCAAAAACGTCGGTGAAGCTTCTGAATGCAAGCGGGACCGGAATTACGTTTTCACGCACAAGCACGTTTACAAAGCCCTCAATGTTTTCCTCCATCGTAGACTTCAGGCATTCATAATAAACGGTTTTATCCTTGCTTTTACTCAGAGCGTGCGTGAGAAGCGTCGTCTTGCCGACCTTGCGCTTTCCGTATATCATGGCGCTTCCGCTTTTCTTTCGGAGAAGCTCTTCAATGAGCGCCAGTTCTTTCTCGCGTGCGAAAAACATAGCCGCCCTCCTTTAATGAATTTGATTTCACTGAATTTGATTTCATTATACATCGTCGAAGCGGTTTTGTCAAGAGCTGAATCGAATTGTTTACAAAAAGGATGAGAGTATGTAACGCGGCAGAATGATCTGCCGCATCGGCGCTTATCTGGCGCCGTCGTCGCGGGAACGGGATTTCGAGGTGCGGGTCACTGCGTTCTGGTAGTTGTACGCCAGCAGTTCTTTGGTATTTTCAAGCAGATCGCCGTCGCCCGACTCGAACACGCAGACGAAGATCTTTTTCGCCCTGCAAGCGGCGATAAAGTCCTTCAGCTTTTTCTGCTGTTCCTCGCTTTCCTGGTCGGCGTGGGTGCAGTACACGATCGCCAACCGCTTTTTCTCATCCATCGTATATTTCACTTTTTCACTCCTATCTTATTCTTTATTTTGGCTAAATTTGGAAACCTTATTCAGTGCTATTGTCATCTTGCGTCCTTGCCGCGAGGTTTCGGCTTCCGTTTGACCTCCGCCGGCTCAGGCGGCTTTTCGGCTTTTGCAAACAGATCCGCGAAGAATTTCTTTACCTTCTGCGGGAACAGCTTCATCGCCTTTAAGAAGTCTTTGCAATACTCCATCAGCTGCCGGTATTTCTGCTTCAGGGATTCATACGCTTCGTTCAGCCGGAAATAGTCGTCCCGCCATTCGCGTATGATCCTGTCCTTGTCCGCAATGATCTTCCGGCTTGAAACGCCCTCCTTCGCAAGATCGCTCAAAGTCTTGAAATCCTCCTTCTGCAGGGTGACGGAGCCGAAGAGCGTTTTCTTACCCATGTTGTCGATTTCGTTATGGGATCTATAGATCTCGTGATTGGCTTCGAAAACCACCTCCTCCGCTTTCACCCGCTGCGTGATCTCCGCGAGCCGCTCGGTGTCTTTTTTGATCTGATACTGCAGCGACGTCAGGTGTTCGGCGTCGCTTCCGATCTCTCCGCGGGAGAATCCGGCAAAGCCGTGTTCCGTCATATGGTCGTAAAATTCGTCTTGCAAAATACTGTATGACCTGCGGAACAGCGGCTTGCCCGATTTTGTCAGCTTCGGTTCGCCGTTCTCCTCAAACGTCTGCGACCGCGATGGCCACTTCTTGGAATGGCTGATCTGATGAATGACCTCTTTGACCGTTCCGCGCAGCGCCTCGTCTTTGCATCTTGCCGACCATAGGATCTCTTTTTCGACGACCGGGAGCGCCACGACGTGCAGGTGATAATGATACACCGGCTTGCCGTAATGATCGGTCGCCGCCAAGTTGATCTCGTCGGCGTGCATGACGGCGGAGAGGATGTTCTCCTCGCCGTATTTTTTGACCGCAAACCGATACGCTTCGGTGTAGAACTCTTTTGCGAATTCGTAACCGCCGTGCTCTTCGAAATAGACCGTGTTGATATCGAGTACCATTTCGTCGAAAAGCGTGGCGTCGGCTTTCAGCCCACGGCGGGAGATCTCGCCCCGCGCTTCCTTCTCGCGCAGGATATCCATATACGATTTCCCGCCGGGATCCTTGAAGTGGACGTTGAACGGGATCCGCGCGGGTTCGACGTTGACGTTTCCGTAGTCGCTGTTTTTCCGCTCGTTGTGCCGTTCGATATCCGAGACGTTGCCCGCTTTGTAGCACTTGACCCTTGCGCAGCTCTTATCTTCTTTTTTCGTTGCCAACGGCATACCTCCTTTCCTGAGATTTCGGCGGAGCCGGGCGTTACACCATTCTTCGAATGTGTGTAACCCACTATGACACTTTCAGCCGGGCGGCTGCAAAGATGTCATACTCGTGGGCAAGGGAGTTTCTCCCTTGACTCTCCCCGCCTGATGATGACGTTTAACAACCGTTCTGTTTTGCCTAAACGTGGTGCTTCGCACCTTTGATACCGGGCTGAATACGAAAATGTGTGTAGTCGCTGTAGCGGTAAACCCGACGTTTCCGCTCGCCCTTACCATCCGGTTTTTATCCGGATCCGGAAAGCACGGCTACAAGTGCTACCGCCATTGCATATTCAGCCGGTCAGACAACGTTGTCATACCCGTACGCCGCGACGTGATCCTTCTTGGCGTCCAGCGTCAAAGTATAGTCGCGGTAGTAGGAATAGCCGTTGCGCTTGACGGTGACGTCTTTGAACTCGCCGCCCATCAGGCGGGAGATCTCTTTGCGGAAGTCGCGCTCGGTCTCGGAATACCCGTGGTTGTTGTCCTTGCACCAACTCTGATAGACTCTGTAGACTCTGCCGGTCGTGCAGCAGTCGGTGATCTTCTTCTGCGGGCGCAGGCATACACAGTCGGCAAAGAACGCGGCGACCGAGCTGTTTTCCAGCTTGTACTCGTCGCGTACCCGGGCGACGCTTGCAGGCTCGTCGTAACGGTATTCGTTGCGGATCACCTTCTGCAGAGCGGCGACGGCTTTCTGAATAACGCCTTCGCGCTCGGCAAACATTTTGTCAAGCAGGGTTTTGTCCTGCCTGTCCTTCGGAATGACGTTATCGCAGACGACGACCATGATGCGCTCATACACCCACGGCCCGTTGTCGCCGCCGAATTTCGGCAGGCTGTTCATGCAGAGCCATAGCAGACCGTTGTAGGTGAAGTCGAACGCTTTCTGTCCCTTGAACTCGGCGTGGATACTGTCGCCTCCGGTGAGCTTTTTGAAGGTTTTCAATTCCTTCACGCTCATGTGCGAGGCGTCGGCGCTGCCGGCGAGCCGCTTCCCGTAGAGATCGCTCGTTCCGAAACGCTCTTCCAGATCGTTGAAATCGCAGCTGCTGAAGTTCTCGTGACCGACAAGCTTTTCGCAAAGAGACTTGAGCTGAGATTTTCCCGTATCGCCGGGTCCGACCATGAACAGTGATTTCTTCATCCGGAAGCCCTTGACGTTGGAGATCGCGACACCGATGAATTCGAGAAGCAGATCCGCGACCTGACGGTCTCCCTTCGTCAGCGTGTTCAGATAGTCGTCAAACACCGGCGTGGGGACCGGCGTCTCCGACCAGCTGCACGGGATCTGAATGGTCGACAGAACGTCCGTCGAATGGGGCAGTAAAACCGTCTCGTCCGCCGTCACCTTCAGAATGCCGTTTTCAAAGTTGATGATGCTCTCGTCGGCGTTCAGATCTTCGATGCTGCAGAAGTTCAGATCGGTCATCAACTGGTTGTACGCCTCGTTTACGACGATCATCGTGATCAGCGATTCGTCAAAATCGGCGATGAACTGCTTGATGATACCTTTGAACGTTTCGGGGGCGCAAAGCCGGTAAACGCCGTTTTTGTAAACGAAGACCTGCAGATCGCTCCGCCCACTGCTGCGCACCAGCTTGAACGGCAGGTGTTCCCGCACGTATTTGGCAAGCAGCGCGCCTTTGACCTTCAGTTCGCCGTGGCTTTCTTCCACGACAAAGTACGGTGGTTTCTTTCTTGACATCCTTTTTTCCTCCTTTCTTCGAGATTTTTTTTCGTTCAGTCAGATGCAAACACAGGCATCCTCTCCTTTCTTTGCTTCCTTTGGGTGGGAGCAGTATTCATATTGATAACCGTCTCCGAAAAGGTGGGCGCAGTATCTTGAATTGTAAAAGTGGGGGCAGTTATCAAATATGTATTTTGCCGTTTTACCCGAACGCCGTTCCCGCCCCGGAGTCTCAACGCAGCGTCGCCTTGCTCAGCCTTTCGGCGTCATGGCAAAGTCGTATCCCGTTCAGACGGTCATTCATTTTTCTTTCCAAATAAAGAACAAGGCGGGAAAGCGGAATTGTTCCAATGTTCAGTTATTTTTTTGGGCAAAAGAAAAAGTCTTTTCCCGATCAAGAGGAAAAGACTTCTTTCGTCGTGCGAGCTATCCGAGCAATAAAAAACGCCGTGGATCCAAAATGATACAGTCATCCCGTATCATTCTGACTCGCACGGCGCTCTGTAGTCCAACCATTAACGGTACAGCGCTCGTTCGAATAGAGAATGATACAGTTATCCCATCATCATTTCGACTCGCACGGCGCTTGGTAGTCCAACCGGTTAAGGTTCCCTCCGCTTGCTCGAATAGAGTTCTTATTCAGTTGTGTGGGTATTATAGCACGGCTTTTCGTATTTTGCAATAGGAAAAACGAACAAATTTTCGTTTTTCGGTCAGTTGTCGGTATTTACCGACAACTCAAAGCCCAAACTGTAAATAATTTGTGGACTCGATAACACTCGATGAATATTTTATCGAGTCACTCGACAAAAATGTGGTAAACGACTTGACAAATTGCTCTTTGCATGGTATAATACCCGTGAATTCAGATCAGGAGGCAAATATTATGGCTATACCTGTAAATATAAGCGATCTCATCAACAACAGAATCGTTGAATCGTCGAGAGTGGAGTTCAAGGCTGATTGGAATCCGGAGCCGATCCTTCATACGATTTGCGCGTTTGCCAACGATATAGACAATATGGGCGGCGGTTATATCGTCGTAGGCGTAGAAGAAAAGGACGGATCGCCCGTATTCCCGATAAAGGGGATCGCACAGAACCGTATCGATGGTATTGAAAAGAAGCTCCGCGAGATCTGCAACTATCTGGAACCGTTCTATCAGCCGGTCGCCGAGCCGTTTCTATACGAGGACAAGCATGTCCTCGTCATTTGGGTTTCCGGCGGTTTTTCACGTCCTTATCAAGCGTCGGTGTCTCTTTCGGTAAAGCGTTCCGATAAGAAGTATTATATCAGAAAGGGCAGCAGCACTGTCGTTGCGACGTCGGAGGAATTGAAACAGCTATATTACGTTTCTTCCGATATTCCGTTTGATGACAGGCCGAATCTTGCTGCCGAAATCGAAGATCTTGATCTCGGATTGATCCGCGAGCATCTGAAAAAGGTCGGCAGCGATCTGTATGCCTATTCGCTGAAACAGGACCTCAACCGTCTTGCCGAGGATATGCAGCTTGTCTCCGGACCGTCTGAATTACGGAAACCGAAAAACGTGGGGCTTCTGATGTTCTCCGAACATCCCGAAAAGTATTTCAAATACGCTCGCATAGAGGTAGTGGACATTCCCGATCCGACCGGAACGAACATGACCGAAAAGGTTTTCACCGGTCCTATTCAGCGTCAGCTCACCGAGGCGCTGCTTTATATTAAAAACTACGCTTTGAAGGAAGCCGTTATCAAGAACAAGAATAAAGCGGAAGCAGACCGTATCATGAATTATCCGTATGCGGCGATCGAAGAAATTCTTTCAAATGCGGTTTATCATCGCTCTTACCAGATAGGCGAGCCGATCACCGTCCGCATTACGCCGGAATCTATGGAGATCACAAGCTTCCCCGGCTTCGACAACAGCATTTCCGACGAAAGCATCAAAGCACTCGATATTCGCGCCAGAGCGTACAGAAACCGCAGGATCGGTGATTTCCTAAAGGAGCTGAAGCTGACCGAAGGACGCAACACCGGGTTCCCGACGGCGTTTGCTTCGCTGCGTGAAAACGGTTCCGATATGCCTACGTTTGAAATGGACGACGCGCGAGGTTATCTTACCGTCAAGATACCCGTCCATTCGTATTTTATTCCTAAAACCAAAGCGCGTAATACCGCTTACGACGCAAAAATTCTGTCGATCCTTGAGCAAAAAGCACTCAATCTGACGGATCTGTCAAAGGAAATGGGATACAAGGGCATCACGCAAAAGCTGAAAAAGGCGGTTGAGGCGCTTTGCGTTACCGGGTCGATTGAAAAGATACCGTCTGAAGAGTACGGGGTGCTATTCCGCAAAAAGTAATAATTTGACCGTAATCGGGAGAGGTTTTGAAACACCGGACTCGAAATCCGAGAAGCACCAGGCACACCCTAACCTCCAAAACCCTTGATTTATAAGGGTTTTCCGTGAGTTCGAATACAATTTAATACCCGATTTCTCCCCATCTTTTCTCCCCAAATTCCGGAGAGCGATTTGAGGGTTTAGATGGTAGAAATACACCCGGAGAGGTATCGAAGTGGTCATAACGGGGCTGACTCGAAATCAGAGCCGGCGTGATACCTCGTGGGTTCGAATCGAAAGAAAGTGAAACAGTTATCGTTTCTCCCTATAAATAGATGAAATAAAGAAGGGCACATATGAAAATTGGCATAATTGATGCAGATTTGATCGGAAGAAAAAAGCATAGATTTCCAAATTTAGTTTGTGAGAAAATTTCTGGATACTGGAAAGATCAAGGTGCAGAGGTGGTTCTAATCACAGAAGCACTAGATGTTGTTTCTTTTGATCATATTTACATATCAAAAGTTTTTACAGATACTCCTGTTCCAGAATGGATTCAAGATTATATGGAAGATAAGAAAAAAGTTAGTTATGGCGGTACTGGTTTCTTTTTCGATA
>CAMVBD010000015.1 GCA_947165615.1 uncultured Clostridia bacterium
GAGGCTGTCGCATGGATCTTTCTTCCATCATCAAGGCAAAGGACAAATACGCGAAATACATCGTGGACGAGATCACCTACATCATCAAAAACCTGCCCAAGCGCGACCCCGGCAGCGAGGGCGAAAAGCAGGCCTGCGAGTACATGGGCAAAATCATGAAGGACTACGGCTGCGACCGCGTCTTTATGGAGAGCTTCACCGAGCATCCCGGCTCCTATTTCGGCTGGATCTATTTTGCCGTCACCTTCGCCCTCATCGGCGCCGTGACCATCCATTTTGCGCCCATTGTCACCGCCGTGGTCAACGGCCTTGCCGTCCTCATCGCCGTATTGCAGTTCGGTCTGTACAAAAAGATCATGGACCCCTTCTTCAAAAAGAAGACCGGCCACAACGTCACCGCCATCAAGACCCCCAAGGGTGAGGTCAAGCGCCGCATCTTCTTCAACGGCCACGTGGACGCCGTGTGGGAATGGCCCGTCAACTACCACTTCGGCGGCGTCGCGTTTGAGGCGCATTCCGCCATCGGCATCGGCGGCCTTGTGTACTTCCTTGTCGTCGGCATCATCGCCTGTGTCAAGTCCGGCATGGTCGGAAAGCTCGAGGCCGGCGGCGTGCGCACCGCGGCGCTTGTGGGCCTGCTGTTCGTCCCGTTCTGGATCGGCCTTTACTTCCTGTGGAACGAGCGCCACATCGTCGACGGCGCCAACGACAACCTGACTGGCTGCTACATGGGTATCGCGCTGATGAAAGCGCTTCAGGATGAGGGCATCGAATTTGAAAACACCGAGGTCGGCGTCATCATCACCGGCTCCGAGGAAGCGGGCCTTCGCGGCGCCATGGCGTGGGCCAAGGCGCACAAAAACGACTTCAACGACGTGCCCACCTTCATTTACTCCTACGATACCATCCACGACCCCAAGTATCTCATGACCAACTACCGCAACCTCAACGCCACCCTCAAGACCGACAAGGACGTCGGCGACCTGTTCATGGAGGCGGCGGAGGACCTCGGCATCCACTGCATCAAGGGCATGGTCCCGCCCATGGGCGGCGCGACCGACGACGCCGCGTTCGCCATGGAGGGCTTCCGCGCCACCGGCATCACTGGCCTCAACCACAAGCTCGAAAACTACTACCACACCCGCCGCGACACCTACGACAACCTGAATGAGCAGGGCATTGCGGACTGCTTTGCCGTCACCGTCAAGGTCCTCGAAAAATTCGACAACGGCGCAAAGCAGTAAACTTCGTTCATATCCCGACCCCGCCCTCCCGGCGGGGTTCTGTTTATTTTATTAAAAAAACTTATGAATCTGTTGAAATGCCCCATTATTTGTGTTATGATATTTTTAATCGGGCATTTTTACGCGAAAGGAGGGGGCAAGGTGCGGATCTGTTTTCATACCCACGCGTTTCCGGACGCGCTTGCGGGGCGCGCCATGGCGGTCCTCTTCCAAAACGGCCTTGCCTTCGGCTATACGCCCCACACGGACGGCACCCTTTCGGGGGCCGAGGCCCGCTTAAGGGCCGCCGGGATCGACCGCGCGCTGGTACTGAACATCGCCACGAACCCGCGTCAGGAGAAAAAGGTCAACGACTTCGCCATCGAGACGGCAAATAAAGGCGGCTTCTTTTTCGCCGCCGGCAGCGTCCACCCGGATTCGACAGACCCCGAAGGGGAACTTATTCGTCTCAAAGAAAACGGCGTTCGCGGGATCAAGATCCACCCGGACTACGCGGGGGTCCCGATCACGGACGCTCGCTTTGACCGCATCTTTTCGCTGTGCGAAGCCCTCGGCCTCTTCGTCGTGACCCACGCCGGGCCCGACCCCGTGTCGCCAAACCGTGTCTTCGCCCCGCCGGAAGCCGTGCTGAAAGTCGTCTCCGCGCACCCGACCCTGACCCTTATCGCCGCCCACCTCGGCGGACCCGGCATGGCGGACGCTGTTCTCAAAACGCTGGTCGGAACAAACGTCTGTCTCGATACCTCGCTCTCCTCCACCCGCCCGGAGGAAATGGAGACGCTGTATAAAATACTCGAAGCCCACGACCCGGACCGGCTGCTGTTCGGCACCGACACGCCCTGGACGGACCCCGCGGCGGAAATCCGGTTTGTCGAAGCCGCGCCGGTGTCCGAAGAAACCAAAGAAAAACTCTTTTTCCGAAACGCCCTGCGGCTTCTCTCGCCGCAAAAAGGAGGAGAAATATGACCATTGTCGATCTGCTTGAACGAAACGCCGCCGGCTACGGCAGCGAAACGGCTCTGGTGGAGATCAACCCCGAGGTCAAAGAGACCCGGCGCGTCACCTGGCGCGATTACGAGCTCGTCGAGCCCACCGGCCACGCCCGCCACTACCGGCGCGAGATCACCTGGAACGTCTTCAACGAAAAGGCCAACCGCTTCGCAAACGCCCTCAAAATGCGGGGCGTCAGAAAAGGGGACAAGGTCGCCGTCCTGCTCATGAACTCCATCGAATGGCTGCCCATCTATTTCGGCATCCTCAAAACCGGCGCCGTCGCGGTGCCGCTCAACTTCCGCTATACGTCGGAGGAGATCCGCTACTGTGTGGGACTCGCGGACGTGGACGTCCTCGTGTTCGGGCCGGAATTCATCGGCCGCGTGGAGGAGATCGCGGACGACCTCAGCGTCAACCGCCTGCGTATTTACGTCGGCCCCGGCTGTCCGGCGTTCGCCGACGACTATTACGAAATGACCGTGGAGTGCGCCAGCACCTTCGGGCACCTGCCGCTTTCGGACGAGGACGACGCCGCCATCTACTTTTCCTCCGGCACCACGGGCTTTCCGAAGGCCATTCTCCATTCGCACCGCGCCCTCATGCACGCGTGCTTAACGGAGCAGAACCACCACAATCAGACGCACGACGACGTCTTCCTCTGCATCCCGCCGCTCTACCACACCGGCGCCAAGATGCACTGGTTCGGCTCGCTGCTCACCGGCTCCAAGGCCGTCATCCTAAAGGGCACGCGGCCCGAGACCATCCTCTCCGCCGTGTCAAGTGAAAAATGCACCATCGTCTGGCTTTTGGTGCCGTGGGCGCAGGACATATTAAGTGCGCTGGACCGGGGGGTCTTGTCCCTTTCGGACTATGAACTCTCCCAGTGGCGGCTGATGCACATCGGCGCCCAGCCCGTGCCGCAAAGCCTTATCCACCGGTGGCTGACCTACTTCCCGAACCACCAATACGACACCAACTACGGTCTGTCGGAATCCACCGGCCCCGGCGCCGTGCATCTCGGCGTCGGAAATGTCAGCAAGGTCGGCGCCATCGGCAAGGCGGGCTTCGGGTGGGCCACGCGCATCACAGCCCCCGATTTTACCGACGTCAAACGGGGAGAGGTCGGCGAACTCTGCCTCAAGGGCCGCGGCGTCATGAAATGCTACTATAACGACCCCGCCGCCACCGAAAAGACCATCCGTGACGGGTGGCTCCTTACCGGAGATATGGCGATGGAGGACGAGGACGGCTTTATTTTCCTCGTCGACCGCAAAAAGGACGTCATCATCACCGGCGGCGAAAACCTGTATCCCGTGCAGATCGAGGACTTTTTGTCCGCCAACCCCAAAATCAAGGACGTCGCCGTCATCGGCCTGCCGGACCCCAGACTCGGCGAGATCGCGGCGGCGGTCATCGAACTTCAGCCGGGCGTTTCCTGTACCGAGGAGGAGATCGACGAGTTCTGCCGCGCCCTGCCGCGCTATAAGCGCCCGCGCCGCGTGATCTTCGCCCCCGTCCCCAGAAACCCCACCGGCAAGATCGAAAAGCCGAAACTCCGGCGTATGTACGGCGGCGAGGGACTTGTCGCCGCGCAGAACCAGTCGTAAGGAGAACCGCTATGAAAAAACTGATGATCGGAAACGAGGCGGTCGCCCGCGGCCTGTATGAAGGCGGACTGACCGTGGTCTCCAGTTATCCCGGCACCCCGTCCACCGAGATCACCGAGGCGCTGGCAAAATACGACGACCTGCACGCCGAGTGGGCGCCGAACGAAAAGGTGGCGCTGGAGACCGCCTTCGGCGCGTCGCTGGCTGGCGCGCGCGCCGCCACCGCCATGAAGCACGTCGGCCTCAACGTCGCCGCCGACCCGCTGTTTACGCTGTCCTACACGGGCGTCAGCGGGGGGCTTGTGGTGTGCGTCGCCGACGACCCCGCCATGCATTCGTCCCAAAACGAGCAGGACTCGCGGCACTACGCCGTCGCGTCCAAACTCCCGATGCTCGAGCCCGCGGACTCCGCAGAGTGCCTGTCCTTCGCCAAGGCCGCCCTCAGTCTGTCGGAGGAATACGATACGCCGGTCCTTCTGCGCCTTTGCACCCGCGTGTCCCACAGCCAGTCGCTTGTGGAAACGGGCGAACGGACCGTCCCCGAAAAAAAGCCCTACGTCAAAAATATCGAAAAGTTCGTCATGATGCCGGCAAACGCCAAAAAGCGGCATCCGGTCGTCGAGGCGCGCACCGAAAAACTGACCGCCTTCGCGGAAAACTGCCCCTTTAACAAAATCGAAAATCCCGGCAGAAAAATCGGCGTCATCACCTCCGGCACGGCGTATCAGTACGTCAAGGAGGTCCTCGGCGACACGGTCTCGGTCTTAAAGCTTGGGCTTGTAAACCCCCTGCCGAGAAAAATGATCCGCGATTTTGCCGCGGGCGTCGAAACCCTTTACGTCATCGAGGAGCTCGACCCCGTCATCGAGACGCACGTCCGGACGCTGGGCCTCGATCCCATCGGAAAAGCCGTCTTTTCCCCGATCGGGGAATTTTCGCAGGCGACCGTGCGCGCCGCCTTCGTCATTCCGGACCCCGCGCATCTGCCCGCCGATCCCGCCCTTCCCGCCCGTCCGCCCATGATGTGCGCGGGCTGCCCGCACAGAGGGATGTACTACACCCTTGCCAAAAACAAGGTGACGGTCCTCGGCGACATCGGCTGCTACACCCTCGGCGCGGTCCCGCCGCTGTCGGCTGTGGACTCCACTCTCTGCATGGGCGCGTCGGTCTCGGGGCTCCACGGCTTTCTCAAGGCTTCGGACGGGTCCGCTTCCAAAAAGACCGTCGCCGTCATCGGCGACTCCACCTTTATCCATTCGGGCGTCACGGGGCTCATCAACGCCTCCTATAACGGCTCCAATTCCACCGTCGTCATTCTCGACAACTCCATCACCGGCATGACGGGCCACCAGCAGAACCCGACCACCGGCTTCAACATCAAGGGTGACCCCGCCGCCAAGGTGGATTTGGAGGCCTTGTGCAAAGCGGTCGGGATCAACCGTGTGAAAGTCGTCGACCCCTACGACCTTGCCGCCTGCGACAAGGCGCTCAAAGAAGAACTCGCGGCGGACGAACCCTCCGTCATCATCTCGCGCCGGCCTTGCGTGCTTCTGAAATACGTCAAGCCCAAGCCCGCTCTCCGGGTCGATCCCCAAAAATGCCGGGCTTGCAAAAAGTGTATGGGGCTCGGCTGTCCCGCCGTGTCCATGAAAACCGGAAAGGCCAAAATCGACGAAACGCTCTGCGTCGGCTGCGGCGTGTGCAGCGAGCTTTGCGCCTTCGGCGCGATCGAAGGAGGTGCCGACAGATGAAGTCCATAAACGTGATGATCGTCGGCGTCGGCGGGCAGGGGAGCCTGCTCGCGTCAAGACTGCTCGGCGCGGTGCTGGTCAGCGAAGGCTATGACGTCAAGGTCTCCGAGGTCCACGGCATGAGCCAGCGCGGCGGCAGCGTCGTGACTTACGTGCGCGCAGGCGAAAAGGTCGCATCCCCTATCGTCGAGCAGGGCGAAGCGGACTTTGTGCTGGCGTTTGAAAAACTCGAGGGCGCGCGCTTTGCGCCCTATCTGAAAAAGGACGGCATACTGATCGTCAATACGCAGGAGATCGACCCCATGCCGGTCATCACCGGCAAAACGGGCTACCCGTCGGACGCGCTCGACCATTTGACCGGGATCGAGGTCGAGGCGCTGGACGCCAAGACCCTCGCCGAAAAGGCGGGCAGCGTCAAGGCCGTAAACGTGGTGCTTCTCTCCCGCCTCGCAAAGCGTCTGCCGTTCCCAAAAAGCGTCTGGACCAAGGCGCTGGCTGAGACCGTCGCCCCGAGGTTTCTCGAAATGAACCTGCGCGCGTTCGACCTCGGATACGGAGAATAAACGTCTGAAACGCCGTTTTTGGCGTGGATAAAAGGAAAATCGGAAAGAAGAAAGAAGGGATGCCCCTTGCAGGAAACCTACTACCAGCGCGAAATCGAAACCATGGCGCCAGACGCTTTGCGCGCCCTCCAGTCGGAAAAACTTCGGCGGCAGGTGCGTCACGTGTGGGAAAACGTCCCGTATTACCGGGACAAAATGAAGGAGGCGGGCGTCAGCCCCGAGGACATTACCGGGATCGAGGACCTTTATAAACTCCCGTTTTTGTCCAAAGCGGATCTCAGAGACACCTATCCCTACGGCATGCTCGCCGTGCCGCTGTCGGAGTGCGTGCGCATCCAGTCCACCTCCGGCACCACCGGCAAGCGCGTCATCGCCTACTACACGCAGCATGACGTCGATCTGTGGGAGGACTGCTGCGCCCGCGCCCTCGTCGCCGCCGGCGCGACCAAGGAGGACGTGGTGCAGGTCTGCTACGGCTACGGCCTGTTCACGGGCGGCGCGGGGCTCCACGGCGGGTCCCACAAGGTCGGGTCGCTGACCCTGCCCATGTCCAGCGGCAACACCGAGCGGCAGATCACGTTTATGATGGACTTAAAGTCCACGGTCCTGTGCTGCACCCCGTCCTACGCCGCCTACATCGGCGAAAGCCTTGCCGAGCGCGGGTACAAACCCGAGGACAACTGCCTCAAGGCCGGCATCTTCGGCGCGGAGCCGTGGACGGAGGAAATGCGCCGCGGCATTGAAAATAGCCTCGGCATCAAGGCCTACGACATCTACGGCCTGACGGAGACCTTCGAGTGCAAAGAGCAAAAGGGCATGCACATCAACGAGGACCATTTTCTTGCCGAGATCATCGACCCCGACACCGGCGAGGTCCTGCCCGACGGACAAAAAGGGGAACTGGTCTTTACGTCCCTCGACAAAGAGGCGTTCCCGCTGCTCAGGTACCGCACGCGCGACATCTGCGTCTTGGACCGCACCCCCTGCCACTGCGGGCGCACGCACGTCCGGATGGCAAAGCCCATGGGGCGCAGCGACGACATGCTCATCATCCGCGGCGTCAACGTCTTCCCGTCGCAGATCGAAACGGTGCTGCTGAACGAGGGCTACGCGCCAAACTACAGGATCGAGGTCGATCGCGTCAATAACAGCGACACCTTTGACGTCTTCGTCGAGCTTCTGCCCGAACAGTTTACGGATACCGTCTCCGGCGTGACCGCCATGGAGCGCAAACTGACCGACGCGCTCCGGCTCATGCTCGGCATTTCGCCCAAGGTCCACCTTGTCCCGCCCAAATCCATCGAGCGCAGCGAGGGCAAGGCCAAGCGCGTTATAGACAAGCGCAATCTGCACGATTAAGGAGGAAACGGAATGGCTATTCAGCAGCTTACCGCCTTTGTGGAAAACCGGCGCGGCAGACTCGTGGAGGTCACGCGTCTGCTCTCGGACGCCGGCGTCGACCTGCGCGCCCTGTCCATCGCGGACACGCAGGAATTCGGCATTCTGCGCGGCATTGTGGACAAAACGGACGAGGCGCTGTCCGCCCTGCAAAAGGAAGGGATCCTCGTCCAGCTTACGCCCGTCGTCGGCGTGCGCCTGACCGACCGCCCCGGGGAACTCTCCCGTGCGCTCGGCGTTCTGGATGACGCCGGGATCAACGTGGAGTACGTCTACGCCTTTCTTGCCGTCACCCCGGGCGTCGCGGACGTCGTCTTGCGCGTGCAGGACAACGCCGCCGCCGAAAACGCCCTGACAGCGGCGGGATTTGAGATCATGTAAAACCGAAAAGCCGGAGCCCTTGCTCCGGTTTTTTTTGTATCCGGTCTTTTCCGGAAACAATGGATAGGTGAAAGGCGGGGCATGTCGCTCCGCCTTTGTAAGAAATCTGTAAGGGAAAACCGATAGAATGCAGAATGGAGTTTTGTTTTCGGGAGGGCTGACCATGAAAATTCTGATCGTCGAGGACGACGTTTCGCTCCGTTTGGGTCTGCGGGATCTGCTTCAAAAGGCGGGTTACGACGCCGACGCCGTCGGGACTGTGCGCGAAGCGCGGCTGACAGCGGGAAATGTCGGCGTTTACGGGGCTTATCTTTTGGACGTGATGCTGCCGGACGGCTCGGGGCTTGACCTCTGCGTTTTTCTGCGGGCGAATACGGCAGCTCCGATCCTTCTTCTGACCGCGCTGGACGATGAGGAAAGCGTGATCGCCGGGCTTTCCGCCGGGGCGGACGACTATGTTTATAAGCCCTTCCGGGCGCGGGAACTTTTGGCGCGTCTGAATGCCAATCTGAGACGCGGACAGGAGAACAAGACGCTGCTGGAGAGCGGGGCGCTTGTCTTTTTCCCGAAGGAGGGGCGTTTTTCCCTGAACGGAAAGCCGTTTTTTCTTCCGCCGAAGGGCAGTCTTCTTTTGGCCGCGCTCCTTGAAAGCGCCGGGCGGCTGTTGACCCGTGAACAACTTTTTTACCGGCTTTGGGACGTCGACGAAAACTACGTCGACGAAAATACGCTCTCAGTGGAGGTCTCGCGTCTCAGAAAGGCGCTGGGGCGCTTTGACGGGCGAGACTATATCGAAACGGTGCGGGGCGTCGGCTACCGCTGGGCGCTGCCCGTAAACGCCGTCGGAAGGGAGGCGGAACCGCAATGAAGCGCAGGGGCCCGGTTTTTGTGGTTTCTCTGATCTGTCTTCTGTCCGCCTTTTTGAGCGCGCTGACCGTCGCTTCGGCGTCTCTCGGACGGCTCAAATCAGTCTCAGCGGCGCTCCGGCAAACGGACCCGGACGCCGCCCGCGCGTTTTTGGAGGCGTTTTTGGAGGAGCCCGTTCCCGACGCGCCCGACGCCGCTGAGGCGTTGGGTTTCACCGATCGGTACTACGGCTTTGTCGTCGAAAAGGCTGTTCCCGCCGGGACCAAGGCCGTCCTTGCCGCCTTGGTTTTCTTCCCCGTCCTTGGTTTTGCGGGGCTGCTGCTTTACGAGGGCCGCCGCGAAAAAAAAGACCGCGAAACACTTCGGGCGCGGGTTACGGCAGCGCTGGATGGAAAGGAGCGTTTCGACGCCCGGTCTGAGGACGAGCGTCTGGTTTCCGACCTGATAGGGCGCGTGCGGATCGCGGAGGAGGGCCGTTTCAGACGGGAGACGGAACTCAAAACCTACGTCGAAAACGTCGCGCACGGCGTCAAGACCCCGCTTGCTGCCCTGACGCTGAAACTCGATCTGCTGCGTCAGGAGACCGGAGAATCGGCGTACCTTGCAGACGCCGAGCGCGAGGCAGAGCGCATCCGGCGTTACCTGTCGTCTCTACTCACAAGCGCCCGGATCGAAAGCGGGCGCGTACGGTTTCAGTGGGAAAGACTGGACTTCCTTGCGCTGGTCCGGGAAGTCCTTTCGGATTACGGGGACGCTGTTTTTCTCCGGACGGAAGAAAGCGGGGCGTATAACGTGCGCGGCGACCGGGAGTGGCTGGACGACGCCGTGTCCGCTCTTTTGCAAAACGGGGTCCGAGACGGGGAGGGTGAAGCGACCGCCGCGCTGACCGCGTCTGACCTGTCCGTCCGGCTGACGATCGAAAACGGGGGCTCCGTTTTATCCCTGCCGCCGGAGCGCCTGACCGAGCGATATTTCGTGCCCGTGGAAAACGGCTCGTCCACCGGCGTCGGCCTGTCCGTCGTCAAGGCTGTGGCCGAAGCGCACGGCGGGACGCTCGTTCTGCGCCCGAAGGCGACCGGGGGCATGCTTGCGGTCCTGACTCTGCCGAGACTTGAACTCAGAGAAAAACTCTGAACCCGTCCGTTTTGTAAGAGATTCGCAAGACGGGGACGGTATCCTGAAACCGTACGGAGGTGATCGTATGAAAACGAAAAACGGCTGGGGCATGTTCCGGTTGGGACTTCGCCGCCGCAAAAAGGAGACCCGCAGGCTGCGGCTGATGACGGCGCTTTCGGTTTTCTTCCTGGCCTTTACGCTGCTGTTTCAGGATAACATGGGCGCCTATCAGACGGCGCTCAACGACGAGACCTACGGGGCGTGGTTCGTTCGCAGCGGGGACGACAGTTTCGAGGACCATCCCTACCTTCGGAGTCAGGGGGAGGTGCTGCGCGGGAGCCTGATGTTTTCGGGGCTTACGACCGCCGAGATCCTGACCGGAGAAAAATCTGCGGATGAGATGCGGTACGACGAGTATCTCGCTGCGTTTTATGAGAGAAACGGAGATCTTTTTCCCCTCTTTCAGACGCAGCACGTCGGCGACGGGACCGGCCTCGACTTCATCGGCTCTTTTCCTTCGGGCTTTGCCGAAGAAAACCGGATCGCGCTTTTATCCGGCCGCTGGCCCGAGGCGGACGACGAGATCGTGATGACGATCCCGGCGCTCGGGCATTACGGCTATTCCATGACCCTCGGACAGACAGTCACATTCTATCTGCAGCGGGGGTACGCCTCGCCCTTTGCCTACCGCGTGGATGAGTCCGAGATCTCCGACTTTCTGTTTCCGGTCTCCTACCGGCTGGTCGGGATCATGGAGGACTACCTGCAGATCTGGGACGCGGGCAAAACCGGGGAGCTTCCCGCCGCCGTTGTGACCGAGGCGGCGCTGAAACAGCAGGACATGCTGATCTTCCCGACCCGTTTTTATGCGATACGGGACGAATACAAAACGGCTCGTTACGCCGCCTTTGCCGCATCCCTGGCCAAAGCCGTCGGGGAGAACGGGGACTGCGGCTTTGAACTGACGAACGAAACGGCTCTGTCTGTCGGGAACCGGAATCCGGACGTTCGGTATTACTCCCTGAACCGCTCCGGTTTCGAGACCGCCTTTTGGGGAGACGCCGGGATTTTTACAGCCGTCACGGTTTTGCTTGTCGTGATGAGCGCCGCGGTAGCGGCCTATCTCTACGCGTCCTATCTCTCCCGGCGGCGGGTGTATTTTCTGCGGATGCGGGAAATGGGCCTTTCGGTGCGTGAGATCTGGAAAATG
>CAMVBD010000016.1 GCA_947165615.1 uncultured Clostridia bacterium
TGATGAGGACAACCGCGGTATCCATGTCACAATATACGATCTGCTGACTAAACTGAAAGCATATAAAAACCTTGACGTATATGTGACCGGCAGTAATTCCAAAGGATTATCCAGTGACGTCGCAACAGAGTTCAGAGGAAGAGCGACACAGATTCATGTGTATCCCCTTTCTTTTGGGGAGTACTATTCGTACGTCGGCGGAGATGAAAGAAAAGCGTTGGAGAGCTATATGTTATACGGCGGTATGCCGCGGCTGCTTTCTCTGACAGAAGAGGAAGAAAAAAAAGCATATCTCTCTGCTCTGTATGAAGAACTGTATATCAAAGATATCGTTGAAAGAAATGGCATCACCCGAGAGGATATTCTGAACAGTATCCTTGATTACCTTGCTTCTCAGATCAGCTCGCTTACAAATCCGACGAATATTGCGAATGCGCTCACCAGTATGAGAAATGAACCCATCAATTCGACATTGGTTTCAAATTATATCGGGCACGTGATCGACGCTTTCCTGATCCACATGGCAAAACGATATGACGTCAAAGGCAAATCCTATTTCGATTATCCGAACAAATACTATTATTCTGACGTCGGACTTCGCAACGCACGTCTGAATTACAGACAATACGACCCGGGACACATCATGGAAAATATTGTCTATACTGAGCTGATCCGTCGCGGCTACAGCGTTGACGTAGGCGTCGTGAAGGACAGGACCGGAGGGCAAAACGCCGCCCGTGAAATAGACTTTGTAGTAAATCATTCGGATAAAAGAGTGTATATTCAATCTGCATTTGAGCTTTCCACAGAGAAGAAAACAGATGCGGAAATCACGTCACTTTTGCTGGCGAAGGATTTCTTTAAGAAAATCGTTATCCGCATGGATATTTCCCATAACTACTATGATGACAACGGTATTTTCCACTGCAATCTGATCGATTTTCTTTTGAATCGTGTTTCCCTGTTTTGACCAAAACCGCTTTTGAGATTACTGAAATAAGATTCCCAAAGATGTAACGATCTGTTCCAGAATAACGACCACGTAGATCAGCATAAAGCAAATCAGGAGGCACATGGACAGTCGTTTCACCTTTTTCGGTACTTGCTGCGCCTGAAGCCGAAGCTGCTGGCGTTGGACGTCGTTGAATTTGATCGCTAGTGAAGACCAATACACAGCCGTATCGTCGCCGCGAAGGATACCGATAAGGCCGCGGCATACGTCGGACATCATGGACGAACCTACACGGGTTTCAAGTCGCGTGATCGCCGCCTCATAGTTCCCCGACCGCATATCCGCCGCGGTGATCTTGAGCTCATTCTTCATTTCGGCCCCCGCGTTTTCCGCATAGCTCTCGAGCATATACAGGACGTCGCGGTTATGCTTGAGTGTTTTCTCAATAGTGAAGACCAACCGGGGAAGCTCGAATTCGATCTTATCGCGCTTTGCGCGAATCCTCCGCGTAACCGCTTTGTTTTCACGGATATACAAAAATACCGCGAGAAACAGAATGACAGGGCTCAACAGCGGAAACAGAAACAGCGTTGGAACGGCAAAAACGCCGACCAGCAGCGCTTTAACGATAGCGTTCGCCTTGTATTCCTCCGGAGAGATGTTCATCTGCGCGGTCTGCAGGTCCGCAAGAAGCTGTTCCCGCTTAAAGTCGTTGATTCGCAGATGCTTTGCGATCCATGAAGAAATACCCTTCAGCCAGACGTCCAGCCCGGACGTCTTTTCTTTCTGCAGCTTTGAAAGACTCACGATCGCCTTGGAGGTTTTGTAATATGGCAGGCGAAACCGATTGGCGAGCAGAAAATACACGCCTACGGCAAACGTCATGCCGATGATAACCTGAAATATCATATCTTTCCCTCCCTCATCGTTTGTATTCCACGGGCTTTGTGAATTTCATCATAAACATGGCGGTTATGAGAATCACGACGCCGCAGACGCCGAGCACGATTTTTCCCGGAGTTGTTGACATCAGCGTATGGTACCAGTCCTTATTCAGGAAGTACAACAAGGGGATGTTGCCGACAACCAGCGCCACCATCATCCAGTATTCGTTCCGTGCGGAAGCCAGCATCGTTTTCAGCTCGTTGTTGACGATACGCACGTCCGTCAGCTTGCCGACAATGGGCAGCAGCGTGTCCTTCAGCGTCCGGTCATCCTGACATTGGATGACCGTATCGCACCATTCCCGGAATATTTCATTGTCAAGACGCTCCCGCAGGTTGAACAAAGCCTGTTTGACGCTTGAGGAAACAGCCGTCGCGTCTCCCTCAAAAGCCATGAAGACTTCTTTCAAGGGGGATTTGATGTAACCGAGATTTTCACGGACAGCCGCAAGGATATCGTCGGAACGAATATATGACGTGGTCACGATAGACAGCGCCGTTTCCAGTTCTTCTTTGGTCTTTCTGTCGTAAACCGAAAGGGTGTTGGCCGTATAGAAAAACGGCAGCAGAGCAAAGGCGACGGAAAACGCGGGCAGCAGGAAGGGATTTCCGATCAGGAAAGCCAGCACTGCACCGACCGCAAACAATACCAGCGACAGGGTGAAAACCAGGGCGAACTGCTTTGCTTTGCCGGAAACAGCCAGCGCGTTTTTCATGTTCATCAGGACGGTGAACACGCCGTGTTTTTTCCTGTTTCCACGGATGTTGCGCACCTCGTCCCGCAGGGAGTCTTTGGGAGAGATCACGTTCAGCAGATCGTCCGCGATCTGTACGGGCGTCAGTCCGAACAGACAGGCGATGGCAATCACCAGAAGCACGGAACTGATAAGAGAGATCATCATAAATAATCAGCTCCTTTCTGTAAAAACCGGTTCAGCATGGACTGCGGCGCGCCGAACTGCGTAAGCTTCTGCTTCAGATTTTCGCTCATCAGTTCGGGCTGTTCGAAGTGGCCTTCGATCTGGAATTTGTCTCCGCGCAGTTCATTCCGCGTGATCTTGTAGCGGAACAGCGTATGGTATTCCCGGTCGCCGTTGGGCGTGATCACGCACTCGGAGATATCCATAATCTTTCGGGATTTATCCTCCAGCTTATGCGAATAAATCACCAGAGGAAACGCCTGTCCGGCCTGCACCAGCGAGGTGTTGAAGTCAATGGGAAACCGTTTCTGACACAACAGCGCCAGACGCATGTGTGCGGCGTCTGCTGCGGAAGCGTGGATCGTAGAAACCACGGTGTGTCCGGTCAGGGACGCTTCTACTGCAGAATACGCTTCCGTATCGCGCATCTCGCCGACCACCACGATGTCCGGATTAAAACGGAGAGAGGCGACGACGAGATCTTCCTGAGAGATATCATAGGCGGGGTTATCACTGGGGCGGGACAGCGTGTGGACCACGTTGTTTGTTACGACTCCGTCTCTGCTTCTGACGAGGGATAATTCTCTTGACCCACTCTCAATGGTAAAGATGCGCTTGTTGTCCGGAATGCTCGTCAGCAAGGCGTTCAGCAGTGTGGTTTTACCGCTGGACGTCGCGCCGGCCACCACAAAGGAAACGCCGTACCGCAGACACATACAGAGAAAGTCGATCATCTTCTGCGTGGCGTTGCCGCCCCAGATCAGCTGTTCCCGGTTGACCCGGGAGGGGTGCAGCAGTCGGATGGAGACTGAGATACCTCGATCCTCATCTACAATTGGTTCCTTCAGCGCGGTGATGCGGGTGTTTCCGGGCAGATGTCCCTGAGCGGTCGGCGTAGCATTATCAATAATCATCCCCGAATGATGCAGAAGACGTTTGACAACATCGATGGCGTGCTGCGGCGCATAGAAATGCTCCGGCGATTTCTCGATCCGGCCGTCCGTGTATGTGATGGCGATATCGTCCCAGCCGTTGATGTTGATCTCTTCGATCTCGTCCCTGCCGAGGTATTTCGTCAATACCGAGTATTCCGCCATCTCCGTATACAGCGCGTCGGACAGCTCCTTGAAGGTCATCCCTTCTACCTGGGAAGCGCTGTCATACAGGTATTTGTCGATATACGTCCGAAGCTGTTCGTACTTGTCTTCATCCGCAAGGGACGCCGCATACCGTTCGGAGATGTACTTCTGCGCGGACTGCAGCACATAGATAAAGGCGGAGGAATACGCCATCAGATCACCGCCTTTGCAATATCGTTCAGGAGCCCTCTGTATTTTTTATCCGGCAGCGGCTCGGAGAGTGTGCCGCAGTACGCCTGTTTTTTCAGTTCCTCGCAATACGGCAGCACAAAACGGACGTCGCCAAAATGGGCTTTGACTTCCTCAATCGGCAGAAAAACGTCTTTGTCCTTCGCGTTCAGTACCGTCAGACGCGTCGCGGTCTGCTCTCCGGGATTGTCGTTGGAAGCGAAGTAAGTCATACTCTTAACGTCCGGCGTTACGAAACGCAATGTGGCAGCCGCGTCAGAGCGCAGCACGGCGGAAATCAGCTCCGCAGGGTCGCTGTCGCAGTCGGCAACCACATACTCTGCGATCTGCAGCAGTACGGAAATCAGTTGCAGCACCTTATCCTCCGTGGGACGCGGATAGGTGTACTTGTTCTCACCCGCCTTAAAGCCGAGATAGCCGAAGTCCGTCATGGATTTGACGGTCACGATCCGGCGCAGCACGTCTTCCTTGTAGATATCCGTATGGTCCAGCGCCATGCCGAGAGACTGAAGGTCGTCATCCTTACAGTGCGGGAAAAGATAACCCATCACGGGGACGGTCAGATCCGGGCAGATAAAAATGACGCGACGTTTTTTCAGGTCGTAAATCTCCTGCGCCAGCTTGATCCCGTTGACCGTTTTGCCGGAATCGGGAGAGCCGGTCACGGCGATGAGCTTAGCCATTGTTCTCACCCCCGGCGTTCTCCTGCTGCGAGGGAGCGGGAGTGGCAAACACCGCGTCCTGTTTTGCGAGGAATTCGTCGGCTTTTTCTTTCTCTCCGCGGAATACCAGCGCCGCCTGAAGCGTCCCTTCCGCTTCATACTTCGCAAGCAGCAATGCCTGCTGGGTATTGGCAAGCACCGTAACGGTGGACGGGATCTCAAAGCTGCCGTCCTCATTTTTGATGATATCTTCCTTGTCGATACCGCCGGCCGTTGTCGCGGTGATGACCTTGACGTACTGCAGTTCCGGCGGAATGACCGATTCGTTCCCGTCTTTATCGACAAATATCAGGCTGATGATATCGCCGTTCTGCAGTTTTCCGGAAAGACCCGCGGCGAAGGTCGGGATCGGTACGCTGACTGCGATTTTGTTCCCGTCCAGACTGGCAAAGATATCCTCCGCGGAATCGGCGTTGTCGGAGATCTTATCCTCCGTCAGACAGTCCCCGGCATACAGGTTCGACACAGCGTATTTACCGACGATCTGGGCGGCGTCCGTCAGAATGCCCGCAGGAAGCGCGGCCGTATTGACCTTGACTTTTTCCAGATGGTCCTCGGTGAGCTGCGCGCCCTGGTTTACGTCTTCCTTGAGCCGAAGCACGGCGGTAGTATCGGCGGTCATCCGGTTGACGAGCGGTCCCGCCGCAAAGGTGATCGCGACCGCAGCGATCATACAGATGATTCCGATTATGGTTCTGTTTTTCATTGGAATCCTCCCTTAGACAAGAAAGCGACTGCGCCGCTGCGCAGAGCGCTTTCGTATTCGCCATTGCCGTGCCCGAAGGGCAAATCGGCAGGCGTTACAATCTTTTTTATTTAACAGGAACAAAGCGCAGCCCTCTATTCTGCGGAGAAGCTTCCTGTTAAATAAAATATGCCGCGAGAAATCCCGCGGCAAGATACGGAAGCATGGGAAAGCCATGCTCTTTGTTGTTTCTGCGCTTGACTGCGCTGATCACAGCGTTGACGGCGATTGCCAGAATCAGCCCGATGAGCACGCCGCAAAGGCTTTTCGGGATCCCGAGTAAAAACGCGCATGCGGCGGAGAACTTGATATCCGCGCCGCCGATCCGACCCTGAAAAAGGACGGACGTGCTGATCATAATCACGAATACAAAAGCCCCGGCGATCAGCATGGAGGGGATCTCATTCAGCTGCACGCCGATCAACGCAGTGATCAATATATAAACATGAAGGAGATCGCCGCATTTCCGGGTTCGGATATCGCTATATGAAGCGTAGAGAAACAGAAACGTAAGGATCATGCCCTTGACGGCGGAAAAACTGTCGCCGAAACGAAGCGCCAGCAGAACAGCGGAAACAACGGGGATCGAAATAAAGGCGGCCAGGACTTTGTTCCGGTTGCCGCCAAGCTTTTCATAGCTTTTCTCTGCAAGGACACAACCTGCGATAACGCCAAGAAAAAGGCAGCACAGGCTTCCCGCGTACGGCACATTCTGAAACAGTATGACGGAAGCGCCCTTCGGCAGAATCATATTCATTCAAACATCTCCTTCATGGTTGAAATCACGGCGGGAGAAAGATCTCCCGCCGCGGGTCAGGGCTGCAGATTATCAGCCGTTGTAGTTAAACAGACCCTGCACTTTCTGGGTGACCGTGGGCATGATCGTGTTATTGAAGAGCGCGTAGAGACCCGCCAGAAGCAAAGCCCCGATGACCACTGCGATCAGGATTTTGACGCCGCTGTCCACATAGCCTTCGGCGGTGGGCGCGGTGAGCAGGGTTCTTGCCTCGAAATACTTACGGACAGCTTTGTCGACGACGTTCGCGGCTGCGTTTTCGATGCGGTTCTTCGCGGAACGGATAAAGTTCTTGATCTTCTTAAACATATTCGTGTACCTCTCTTTCTTTATTCTCAGCCGTTATAGTTAAAGAGCCCCTGCACTTTTTGGGTGACCGTGGGCATGATCGTGGAATTAAAGAGCGCGTAGAGTCCCGCGAGGAGCAGGGCGCCCAGCACGACGGCAATCAGGATTTTGACGCCGGAATCCACATAACCTTCGGCGACGGGGTTCTCGATGGTGACTTTTGCGGTGATAGCAGCGGCGTTTACCTTTTCGATGACGGTTTCGGCCGCTTTCTTGATCTTGTTGGCTGCTTTTTTGATGAAATTCAGCATAGGGAAAATACCTTACCTTTCTTTATTCATATAGTTTTGCTGAAAAAAGGAAGCCCGCTCACATCTGCTGCGAGAGGGCTTCGGATTCGACCGGCGTTTCGGTCTGCGACATTTTCTGCTCATACGCCTGCAGGACTGCGCTCTGTATGGCGCTTCTGCCATCGGCGGTCACGGCGTGGAAAATGTCAGAGTATTCTTTTTTGCCGTTCTTTTCATACGACTGCTGGGGCATCTGCACCCACGGTCCCTTGTCGGAATCATATACCCGCAGCCCGTGTACGGCGAAAGCGCCGCCTATGGTGACGCTGGCGCGCGCCAGCAGTTTGCTGTCCGGGATATCGTAGGTATGCTCGATCCGGGCGGAAATGGAAGGCGTCCCCCTCTCTTTTTCGGGCGCCGCCTTCGGTGCTTTGCTGTTGGCCATGATGGTTCACCTCCTTTCAAGTTACATCATGAATCCATATATGGAGAAGCCCATATCGGCTTCCACTTCCTCCGGAGAGATATCCTCCGGCTCACGAAACTGATCCATATATTTCACCACCTCCTCATCAGTCAAGGATCGGAATTCCTCACCGGCGTCGCCGCAGATAAAGAAGGGGCCTGCCATGATGGTCCCGTTCTCCAGCCTGCGGTTGCCGTCAAGCCCTTCCAGCTTTGCTTCTTCGTTGCCGACGATCACACCGTCCCCGTCCAGATAGACGGGTTCGATCAGGCCGCCGACAGCCTGCTGCATCCCTTTCAGGGTATGAGAAATCTCCGTTTCATAGGGAAATCTGTGCGGCTCCACGTAGAGAACCCGCATCAGGTTATCCGGCTTATGCGTCTGTGCTTCGTCGAAGTCTATTTTTTGGAACCCGAACGAATCACAGAAAAAAGCTCCGTTTTCATTCACAACCACGTCGGAGACGGAAAGCGAATGTCCGCGGAGCAGAGGGTGTCGGTCCGTATTCAGTTGTGCGAAAACGTCTTCGAGATTGGACGCATCCAAATCGGCGTTCAAAACCTCGTTATATATACCCGGATCCACGCCACCGTGTTCTCCTGTATAGTCCAGCGGCATGAATTTAACATGGCTAGCATCGCGGTCATGATCAATCTGATATACCTTTATGCGCATGTTTACATCCCTCCCATCGCGGGGCCGTGGGAATGCGAAATACGGTCCTCAAATTCTTCCGCGTCGCAGATCCAGTAATCAGGACCGTTGTACATGGACACGTACAGATCGCCGTCTTCAGTCTCGATCGGTCGCTGCTCAAATCCTTCGCCGAGCCCGTCGCTGTTTTGTCCGGTGACCCAGTCCGTGACGCTTTCTTTCTCTTCCGGTGTGAGCGGCGCGGTCAAATAGAGGTCCACCTTGCCGTAGAGCTGTCCGTCGTGTTCCTCTACATCCCAGTATGCCGAAACCAGCTTGGCTTTTGCGGAAGGGATCTCGTCGTAATAGTCCGCCATATCGCCGTACTCGGGCGCCTGTTCCAGTTCGAGGGCCTTTTGAATCTCGGAAGCATGCGCGGCGATCATGGAATTGCCAACTTCATACATCTCGCCGTCTTCCTCATGCATGTCAAGTGACGCGGACAGAGGGAAATACAGTGTTTCACGCACACTGCCGTAACTATGCAGCTTTTCAGCGCGGTCCTTGTACAGGTCCGAAATAGATTCGTACTTCTGATCCATGATCGCGTTTTCCAGCTCCGCTTTCACGGCAGGATACGTTTTTTCCAGCGTGGCGGCGACGGCGTTGGCCGTGAGCAGCGTGTCTGTTTCATGAAAGAGCAAACTCAGTTTACCGCCGATATCATTTCCGGAGATCAGTTTGATGTGCAGATCCTCGTCTTCCTCATCCCTAAGATACAGCGGGATTCTCGGGGAACAGCCAAGTTCTTTCAGCGTTCTTCCCAAAACGTATTTGTTGTCGGGCAGATCAACAATAGCCTGCTCGCCTTTGTATTCGATCAAGGCCTGGTATGCCATAATTACATTCCTCCCATTATCGGACTGCTGTCCGGTTCTGTCTGTTCTTCGGTTTGTGGATCCTCGTTCGGCGCAGTCAGCGTCTGCAACTTCTCACGCGCCCAATCGGGGATATGCTCATCCGCTATGACGCCGAAGAAATCCTGACGGTAGAAGCTGGTTTTCTCACCGTCAGAAAGAAACATACCGAAGACTCTTCTGCCGGACGGTTTCGGACGGCAGCCGAACCCGCCTTTAGCAAAGAAAAGCTGGTTTTCCGGCGTTCGGAATTCCTCCTTCAGCGCTTCGGCCTTCATGATCAGAAGTTTACCGGTGTAATCCTCTTCATCGGTGCAGTGGGTTCTGTCAAAGAGACCGAGATCCTTCCAGTATTTCCGCGCCATGTCCGCCATTCCGTCCACGAGACAGGGGTGGGATTTAACGCAGAAATAGCAGTTGTTCTCATCAGCGGGGATATAGAAACTCTTTGCCCACGCTTTGTTTTCCCGTGAATACCTGCCGTCGTAGTCCGCCTGTCGGATCGTGTTGGCAAGCACCCAGTTCACACGGTCAATGCCGAATCGCTCTACAACCGGAGAAAGGCAATCACCGAGATGATTTTCATGGTAATTCGCTGTAATTGCTTCTCCGATGGCGAACGCACAATTGCAGTTTTCGTGATAGCTGTCCCGCCATTCCTTGATCTCGTCATGGTTTCGGGCATCTTCGCGGGAAAAGCGGTAGAGCGGAAGATGCTCAGACATGGATTCTTTTTCCTTTCTGCTCTGCCCACTTGAGAGACAGGTGCATGAGCGCAGCCTTCTGCTGCTCAGGGGAAAGCCCGTCCAGGAAGCCCTTCAGCGTAACGGTTCCTTCCGTATCTCGTTCTTTGGAATCAGACTCAGGGCAGCGCTCGTCGCAGACGATCTCACGGGTCACAAGCACGGAACGGCAGTCCTCGCTTTCGGTAAAAGAAAGCACGTCGTTCTGCTGAAAACCGACGCGCTGGCGCATTTCAAATGGAATGGTGATTCGGCCTCGTTTGCCGAGAATACGGTACATTTTCATGGTGATTCCTCCAAATCTTTATATGATAGGTAAATATGCTGCGGTAAGGTAACCGAGCACGGCGCCGAGCGCCAACAGAAGTAATATGCCGATCGTAACGATCTGGATGGGCTGCGTCGCTCTCATGACAACACCATCCCTCCCTCCGGCTCTTCCGGTAACCACGCCATGTCCACGGCGTCCTGTCCAAGTCCTTCCAGCAGGCGGTTATATGCGCTGACGTCCGGACAATCGCGGATACCGAAATCCGCACAGCCCTGCCTGGCACAGGAAAGATCCGTATCGTCTTCTGCGAGCATTTCGTTCGGTTCCAACCATGCTTTGCCCTTGTCCCACAAAACACAAAGGGAGGCGGGATATCCGCCTGTCTGATCACTCTGGAAATCCGGTGAGACGTCAACATCCAGCGCACTTCTGCCATCGAGCAGAGCTTCCACTTTTTCGGTCAAATCTTCGTAGGTCATAGCGTTCCTTTCATTCCACCTTGCAGTGAATAATGGATTCCTTCAGAATCTTCTCGTAATCCTCGATCATGGGAGCAAAGAAGGTCATCTGACGGGGTTTTGCCGCTTCGCGTTCGTAAAAATCATAGTTCGCGATAATCAGTTCGGGGAACTCCTTGCCGGCCTCATACCGCTGCGCCATGGAGTGGACCCGTGTAAAATCGAACATCGGGAACCCTTCATACAGACCGCGGATTTCCGGGCAGTCGTTGTATGACAGCAGGAATTTACCTTTGATTTGACCAAGCGTATCCCGCAGTCGAACGTGATCGTCCCAGCCGAAGCCGACCTCATACATTCCCTCCGTCTGAAAATACGGTGGGTCAAGATAGAAGAAGGTTTCCGGCCGGTCATAGTGTCGGATCAGCGTTTCAAAGTCCTGATTCTCCACAACCACGTTTGCCATTCTCCGCTGTGTTTCCTGAATCAGAGAAAACAGACGGGAGATGTCAAAGGGCTGCGCGGCGAAGGATTTGCCGCCGCTGGAATAACTGTAGCGGAGGAGCTTCAGGAACATGGCGGCGGAGCGCACGTCGTAATCGCGGGTGATCCGCTCCCGG
>CAMVBD010000017.1 GCA_947165615.1 uncultured Clostridia bacterium
ATTGCCAATTCGATACGGTATGCAAGCCGGATGCCGCCGGATTTCTCCGCGGTGCTGCTCAAGGATTATATGTACATCGAAAAGGATTACCGCGCCAAGCTCCTGCAAATCCCGGAGTTTTCCGCGTGGCTTTCTTCGAAAGGGAGAATGCTGAATGGCGCTGTCTGAGGATCGGGTCCGCGAATATATGAAGCGGCTGCTGCTTGCGCGGATGCGCGTGCTGTGCAACCACGGGTTTTACGGGCTTTTGCTGATGCACATGATTTATTCCATCGACGAGGGCGCCGATACCGCCTATACGGACGGCGTGCGGATCGCCTTCGGCCCGGCGTTTCTGGACGATCTCTCGGACCCGGAGCTGGATTTCATTTTGATGCACGAGATCCTGCACGTTGTGCTGCGGCACGTGCTGCGGGGCGAAAATCTCGATAACGAACGTTATAATATCGCGGCGGATATCGTGGTGAATTCCAACATCATGCTGGAAAACGGCGGCAAACCCAGCAGCATCACACTGAAAAAATACGGTGAATCCATGCACGTTGCGCCAAACGGCAAGGAAGGACACCTGTATACCGCCGAGGAAGTTTATGAGATGCTGCCGTCAAAACCGCCCCGCAAAGGGAATGCCGGAAAGAGCAACAAAAAAGCGTCGGAAGGCGACGCGGAAGACGGCCGCGCAAAAGCGCAGGCGCAAAAAGCGGAGGATCAGGACGCCGAGCTCGCCAAGCGGTGGGACGACCATTCCCAATGGGGCAGATGTGAGGAGGACGACACGCTGCGGGACATATGGGTGAAGCGCTTTGCGGAGTGCTGCGAGGCGATAAAGGTACGCGACGCTTCCAATGCCAGAGGAACGCTGCCGATGTTCGCCCAGCGGATGCTGGAAAAGCTCATGAAGCCGCAGACAGACTGGCGGGAGATCCTGAACGACTTTATTCAGGAGGAAATCTGCGATTATTCCTTCTCCCCGCCGGACCGGCGCTTTGCCGACAGCCCCTTTTTTCTGCCGGATTTCAACGAGCTCGGCAAAAACGACGAAGTAAACGATATCCTGTTTTTTATCGATACCTCCGGCTCCATCTCGGATAAAATGATGACCGCCGCTTATTCCGAGGTCAAGGGCGCCATCGACCAGTATAACGGAAAACTGCGCGGGTGGCTCGGCTTCTTTGACGCCGCGATCATCGAGCCGAAGCCCTTTTCATCCTTTGAGGAATTCATCGTTATCAAGCCCGCCGGGGGCGGCGGCACGGATTTTCAGATCATCTTTGAATACGTGCAGAAGCATATGCGGGAAAACCCGCCCGCCTGCATCATCATCTTAACGGACGGCCAAGCGCCGTTTCCGCAGGAGCACCTCGCCAACGGTATCCCCGTGTTGTGGCTGATCAACAACGAACAGGTCGACCCGCCGTGGGGCAAGGTGGCGAGAATAAAGATCGACAAACAAAGACCGTGGGATAAAAAGACCGCATTGAGTATTGTATTTTGTTTACAACGATGATAGAATTAAGGCAAACAATAAGGAGTGTTGAAGTCATGCATCATGGTGCTTTTATTGGCAAAGAAACGAAGAATATGTCAAAAAGAGCTTTGATCCTTGCAGAATCGCACCATATCAGTAAAGGAAATCCGGAAACGGGTGTTCGTGCAGATTATGAGACAGAAGATGTGATTCGGAAGGATTTTTATACAAATCCAAATGCAAAGAATTACAGATTGTTCGGCAAGATCATGCAATGCTTTGAAATGGATCCCGATATTGCCGATGAACGCATGATGTTTTGGGAACGCGTTTATTTTGCGAACTATATCGATATTTTGTGCGGGATAGGTGATACCGCGGCAAGGAATACGATAAATGCCAATGGTAATCGGTTGAGGTATAATGACGACCTTTTCAGTTTTTTAAACGAACAAGATATTGAATATATTTTTTGCTTCAGCAGATTGGTATATAATAATCTGCCCGGTTATACGGAGGACCGGGAAAATCGAAAGAAAGAGCGTTTTGCGGATTATGAATGTGGGAAAACAGGAGATAAAAGGGATTACATTTCAAAATGTGTTTATTTACCTGGAATTGAACATGGCTTTACAAATGTTAAATTGAATCATTCGGTTACAGTATATGGGATGAGGCATCCCTCTGCAAAATGCGGATTTGAACCTGCAAAATATACAGACACTTTAAAACCGATATTCATTTCATTAAAATAGGAGACTCATTATGTATTCACAACAGCCAAAAAAAATGCTGGTGATGAACATTCTGGACATTCTCAGGAAGTACACGGACGAGGATCACCGTCTGAGCCAGAAGGACATCATCGAAATACTGAAAACCGAATACGGCATGACGGCGGACCGCAAGGCCGTGCGCCGGAACCTCACGAACCTGATGGAGGCGGGGTACGAGATCGAATACAGCGAATCGACTCGTATGGTGTTGAACAAAAAAACCGGGAAGCCGGAGAAAAGCGTGGTCACCTCGGACTACTATCTGGTGCGGGAGTTCACCGACGCGGAGCTGCGGCTGCTGATCGACGGTCTGCTGTTCTCCAAGCACGTGCCCTACGCTCAGTGCAAAGAGCTGGTGGAAAAGCTGGAAAGGCTCTCCAACAAGTATTTTCAGGCGCGGGTGAAGCACATCCGCACCCTGCCGGACCGCTCGAATGAGAACAAGCAGCTCTTTTACACCATCGAGGTGCTGGACGAGGCCATCAGCCGCGGCAGGCAGGTGGCTTTCCGGTACCTGTCCTACGGGCTGGATAAAAAACAGCATCCCCGTACCGATAAGGACGGGAACGCGCGGGAGTATATCATCAACCCCTACCAGATCGCGGCGGCGAACGGGCGGTATTATCTGATCTGCAATCTGGACGGCAAGGAGGACGTTTCCAACTACCGGTTGGACCGCATTGCGGAGATCCGCCTGCTGGAGTCCCCCGCAAAGCCCGCCAAACAGGTGCGGGGGCTGGAGCACGGTGTGGATCTGCCCAAACACATGGCGGAGCACATCTATATGTTTCAGGATGAAAGCGCGCCGGTGACCTTCCGCTTCAAGAAGTACCTGATGGACGACGTGATGGACTGGTTCGGCAGCGATGTCAAAATCACCGACGCCCCCGGCGACGAAGCCACCGCCCGCGTGACCGTGAATCTGGAAGCCATGCGCCTTTGGGCAATGCAGTACGCCCGCCACGCCACCGTCCTCTCGCCGCAGTCCCTCGCCGACACTGTCGCCGCCGACCTCAAAGAAGCGGCAGAGAAATATCAATGATGTACCGTAATTGTCTCATGCCGCAATGTAAAATGTGATACAAATAAAAAAACGCAGAAAAGGAGAAAGAGTTATGGCTAACTACGTATGGGTTTTATCGGAACGGAGGAACGTCAACGTGGAAGGCAGCGTGCAGACGCTCAAAGCGGGACAGACGTCCACCGGCGTTTGGGTCTATTCGGATTTTGAAAAAGCGAAGCGGGATATGCTGCGGCTGATTCGCGCGCACGCGAGATCCGACAACGGACTGTTTGACGGTGACGGCAATATCGTCGGATTCAACGAATATCTTTATGAGATCGACGAGGAAGAACGCTGGAGTCCGGAACCAAAAACGGCGGAGGAAGCGTCCTTTTACAGATTTTGGACAGAAAACCACGGCGGTTATGAAAACACGGAATCGGCATACGCGAAGATCGCCACCGTTCCCGAACTGCTGCAGAACTGGCTGCTGGAGAAGCCGGACTTTACGCCCTTTGATATCCCCGAAGGCAGCTTTACGGATTCCATGATCGGCGTGCAAGCCTCGCCGGAGCAGATATCCGTAGAAGGCGTGGACGACGGTCCCTGCAACGGGATCGACCCTTGTATCCGGATCAACACGTTCAAAATGGACGACCCAGACAAAGAATATCACTTCTGCGTCCGTAATACATTTGAGGAACGTTTTGACGAGCCGGAATCCTTCGTTTATATCGATCTGATGAAGGTGGAAGTGGACGAGGAATTCCGGTATTGAGAATCACAAAGCGGGGAACAATGCGGCGGGCGGTGCAGTACGCCCGCCACGCCACCGTCCTCTCGCCCCAGTCCCTCGCGGACGCCGTCGCCGCCGACCTCAAAGAAGCGGTAGAGAAGTATAAATAGAAAAACTGCTCCCTCTGAAATGAAACTCTGAGGGAGCGACTTTTTGTAATGGTATTACTCGTAGTTTTTGATTCGATTCAGGAATTCTGTATTAATGTAACGTATACTTTCAATTAAATGTGTTTGATTGGATTTATTTGTTTCCAATTCTTTATCAATATTCCATAAAAAGAATGATGCCTCTTTGTAACTCTCATTATTTCGATTTGATAACTCCTTTTTGTCTACCAAATCGTTTCCAGCCTTGTCTATAATACTATCAATTATCTGTTTGAAGTGTCCATATACTATCGAGTGTTCTTTTTGTGCCTGTTGTTTTTGTTCTTTGCTCAATTCTTTCCAGTTTCGGTCGTCGTATAGGCGTAAAGAGATATATGGTCCTTTCGTTGCAGTATCTACCCGCCAAAAAATACAAAAGTCTGATTTAGTTCCTTCTTTGTGACTGGGATAATTCCCGTATTTTATTATCATTTGTGTCCAGGGGCGACCAAATGATGTCCCGATATATACTTGATACGGTTCATAAAACTTCCCCTTTATTATCGTGCTATTTTTCAACGGAAAACAAGATCGTAGCAATTCATATTGCCCAATGTGACTGTCGGACAAAAAAGAGTATTTATGCCAAATGTCATTCTCCTTTTCAGAATCAATCATCCAGTATTGCTTTTTTTCTTGTTCTTCCTTTTCTAAATCATTTAAATAGTGCAGATAATCTTTAAGAATAATATGCAATTCTTTATATGGACTTAGCAATGAGATGACATCTTTTCTAAATATCTCTTTATTTGCTGCAACAGCCCTGTCGTAATCGTTGAAAAAGCCAGTTTTCCAATAAACAGTAACAATATCATAATCTGCTGAATCAAGTTCTTTTGCAGAAATCAGCCCATCCTCAATCATTTTCTTTAATCCATCCGTATATCTTGCAATTTGGTCGCTATGTTCGCTTGTAAAAGTTTTGTCTTCGATGATTACTGCAGTTTTTCTGTTTACGATGAGAAGAACGTCAATTTTGACCGCTGTTTTTTTATCTTTCTCATTTTCGTCAGGCAGATAAATAAAAGCACTCAACTGCTTTTTTATACAGACTGTGTGTATCTCTTCTTCGGAAATACCAGTTAGCTTTTTGATGATATCGGTGGATAGTTTTTTTAATTTCGGAATCGAATCATCATTGAACCAATTCAAACACCAGCAGATGACTGCATCTTGCGAAAGCTCACTTGTTGCAAAGTTAAAAATATTATTTTTCATTTTTTGACAACTCTCCTGTATTATTCATAATGTTTTCTCCGACCTGATTATATCACGGTCGTTTTTTTATTGCAATTCAAAAATCGGTATCGTCTGCATCACCTTCCACCGCCGCTTCCCATTCCTCCGGATAATGGCATTTGAGATAGGCGGTCCGGTAGGCGAGCAGCGCGTAGGAGACGGCGTGGGATTTACAGAACGCAAAAGGGCAATACTTTTCGATATCGTCAAACACGGCGTTGGCGGTTGCTTCGTCGATCCCGCGTTTCAGGCAGCCGTCGCAGGCGGGCAGGCCATCCTTTCCGTTGCTGCCGTCAACAAAAACCTCTCTTTGCAATTTGAGCACTTCCGGCATTCTTTTCGCGATCGCCCGGCGCGTAAGATCGGCGTGCGCCATCGAATACCCCGCCAGCGTGCGGACGATCTCCATGACCTGCTCCTGATACAGGATGACGCCGCAGGTCTCTTTCAGGATCGGTTCCAGCTCGGGCGTGCGGTAAGTCACGGTTTCCGAATGCCGTTTTGCATCCAGGTACTCCTGGATAAAATCCTCCGTCCCCGGTCTGTCCAGCGCGTAAAGCGCGGCGAGATCCGCCATAGATTCCGGAAACGCTTCTTTCAGCAACTCCCGCATGCTTTCATTCTCAAAACTGAAAACGGATTCGCTCTTCCCCATGCGCAGCATATCGAAGGTCTCTTGGTCCGCAAGGTCAATATTGTCCAGACGGAAGTCCGGCTCTTTTTCCCGGATGCACCTTATCGCCTTATCCAGTGTGCCGAGCACGTTCAGCGGCGTGAAGTCCACGTCCAGCGCGCCGCACATTCCGAGCGCATTCCTGTCATACTGCGTCAGGACAGCGCCTTCTTCGGTTTTTATCAGCGGTATCAGGTCCGCCGTTTCGTCGGTAAGGATCGCAAGGTTACATCTGTGAGCATTGACCGAGCAAAGAATGTCACGACTGCAATAAAACTCGTAAAACAGACCGATCAGGCGGTCTAACTGTTTGTTCGGACGGTGGAACGACCGATAATACGATAGCTCTCCCTCCCGGATCGCTGAAGCGATCGAACAATAATGAAAATCCACCCCGAAATCGTCCAGGAAGTCATAGATCTGCTTCTTTTCCATGCCCAGCACTCTGCCGATCTCAAGTATGGCATAGTATTCTGAATAACCGGTTCGCAGCGAACAAACGGGAACAACGCGCCCCTCACCGAGTTTTTCTCTGAGATACTGTATAAGCCGATCCCGATATTGCGGCGCAATGTCGAGATATACATACGGTACTGTGATCCTCAACGGATTCATAAAGCGCTCGAAACTCAACCCGTATTTAACGGGGTCGAGCTCCGTTATGCCGCATGCATACAGCGCCAGGGAGCCCGGTGCCGAGCCTTTGCCCGGCCCCACCGGGATCCCCACACTTCTCGCGTACTGCATGGCGTCCCACACCATCAGAAAATAATCGACCGCTTTTGCGTCTTCTGTTTTTTCTATGACGTCCAATTCGTACCCCAACCTCGCCCGGTGTTCCGGCGTAATATTCCAGCCCAGACGTTCTTCCAGCCCTATACGGCATATTTCCCGAAAATACTGCGCGGCGGGCTCGCCGTTCGGTGTTTTGAACGGCGGCACAGAGTACCAACGAAACAGATCCGGACATGCGCATCTTTCCGCAATCTCCCCGGCGTTCGTCACCGCGTCTTCGTACCCATAAAAACGGTCCAGCATTTCCTCTCCGCTTTTTAGGTAGTATTCGTCCCTGCACAGTCCCATCCCGGCGTATTCCTGCTCGGTCAGCCCCTGCGCGATACACGCGCGGATCTTCTGGAAATCGGCGTCCTTCTGTTCTATATAGTGCACCGCGTTCGCAGCAACTGTCTGCGCGCCCGTTTGGGCTGCAAGTTCCGCAAGCCCCTTCAGCAGCCAGCGCTCCTCCGGCAGCCCGTGGTCCTGCAGCTCGATAAAGAAATTCTCCGCACCGAAGATACTGCGGTAACGAAGCGCCGCAGCTTCTGCCTTATCACGGTCGCCGCGCAGAAGCAGGGCGTTGATCTCGCCCTCCGGCCCGGCGGACAAGGCGATCAGCCCTTTACTGTGTTTTTTCAGCTCGTAGAATGTGACGATGGGCGTTACGCTATCGCTTTCCAGCCACGCATCGGAAACCAACCGCACCAGATTTTTGTAGCCGGTCATATCCTCGCAGAGAAGCACGAGAGGGGAGTGTTCGTCTGCAGTGCCCACGGTGACCTCGCAGCCGACGATAGGCTTGATCTCATAGCGGCTGCACGCCCGGATAAAATCCGGCACGCCGAACATCACGTTTTTATCGGTGATGGCCAGCGCTTTCATCCCGAGGTCACTTGCTTTTTTGACAAGTGAACGGATATCGCAGACGCCCTCGGGGTTGGTGAAGCCTGTGTAAACGTGTAAATGCGCAAATGTGTTCATATTTCTTTCTCCTTTTCGTTTTGCTTTCTAATCGCAGATCTCACTCAACCTGGTCGGTTTCGGCCTCTTTTTTTCGGGGTCGACCGACGGTTTTATTGTAACCGCCCCGGTGGGCTCTTTTGGGGGCATGGAAGAGTGTATTATTAAACCGGATGCCCGAAGAGTGTAAACAATCTGTAAACAATCGGCGGATTTGGACCAAGTAGAATCCAGGTTTACGATTAAAAATAACGGGCGGAAAACGGCGCAGCTACATTGCCCCGAAAACGCCCCATCGAAAGTGGTATTTATTGTAATGCGGAACAGTGAAACACCCGTCCGACAGATAAAAACAAAGAAAGGAAAAATGAAGATGGGAACAAACAAAACAATAGACCTTGATAAGGCAATTGATATGCCGGCAAACGGCATAGACGTGATCCCAACCGGAATACCTTCTCTTGACGAGATGCTTAGCGGCGGCTTGCCCCGCGGCTCGCTCACCGTGATCGCATCGCGTCCCGGCATGGGAAAAACAAGTCTTGCGCTCCAGCTCGCGGGAAATTTTACCGCGGCGGGAAAGCATGTGATTGTTTTCAGTTCAAAATTAACAAAAGAATCTATCCTTCAGAGATTCAAAAAGTCTTTCAGCAGCGTTCCGGCGTGGGATACGCTTTGTATTGACGATGTTATTTGCCTTAGCATTGGTTCCATCCTTGAAAAGGTAAGTTCTCGCGAACAATGCGACGTTATATTGATCGATGATCTGCATCTGCTTGCCGACCGGAGCACGATAAACGACTGTATACGCACGATCAAAGCGCTCGCGCGTTTGTTAAATATCCCTGTGATCGTTACAAGTTATCTGCCCCGTACAAGAATAGAGAAGAGATATGACCACCGCCCGATTTTGTCGGATCTTGTGATTCCGGAGATGTACGCGGACGTTGTGATCTTTCCGTTCCGCGAATCGTATTACTCTGAAGAAGAATCGGAAATAAATGAAAAAGCCGAACTGATCGTTGCAAAGAACCGTTACGGCGCGACCGGGGTGATCCCGGTTTATTGGGATCACGAAAAAATGAAAATTGAGGAGAAAAGTGAATGACCTACGTCATGAGCGACCTGCACGGGTGTTACGACAAATACACAAGGATGCTGGAGAAGATCGGCTTCGGGGACGGCGATACGCTGTATATCCTCGGCGACGTGATTGACCGGGGACCGGACGGAATCAAAATTCTGATGGATATGATGGACAGAAAAAACGTGATCCCCATCATCGGGAACCACGAATCGCTGGCGCTGTCATCCTTAAAGTTGATCCGGGACGGCGCGTCTGAAGAGGAACTGCGGAAGAAGCGCGCGTATTGCCTGTGGATGCTGTCCGACGGCGAGCCCACCGCGGCGGCGTTCCGGGCGCTGCCAAAGGAAACGCAGGCGGCGCTGGTGGAGTATATCGAAAGCTTTCTGCTCTATGAGGAGATCACGTTGGAGGGGCGGAGGTTCCACCTCTCCCACACCCTGCCGGATTACCGACCCGGGCTCGACATCCACGACGTGACCCTGCGGGAATTCCTCTGGGGCGATCCGGATTATACTGTCCGCTACGGCGACAACGCCCGGTATATTACCGGACATACCCCCACACACCTGATCGACCCCGCGTTTTTCGGGAAGATCTGGCAGGGCTGCGGCCATATCGCCATCGACTGCGCCGCCGCCTGGGGCGGCCGCCTCGGCTGCCTGTGCCTTGAGACGATGGAGGAATACTACGTTTAACGGAGGCAAAAAAAATGAAACAATACGAAGTGTGCGTATCCACCGGCGCCACTGCATTGGACGCGCTGCTCGGCGGCGGATTGCGGCGCGGAGAACTGAGCTGTCTTGCGGACAGCGTTCGGACGGACAGCACGGAACTTCTGTGTGATATCGCGGCGGCTTTTACGGAACAAACGGATGAAAACGTGCTGCTGGTTTGCCTTTCCGGTACAGAGGAAGAAGGTAGACGACAGAAAGAGAAGACCGTCCGGCGGCTTGCCGAACGAACGGGCCTGACACAGGGAACGCTTGCCCGGCGGTTTTTGATCGATTTCGCGTCAGACTGTTATACCCCGTCTTCCCTTCGGGAGTGGCTGCTTTCGGACGATTCGATCGGACTGGTTCTGATCGACCGTTTTGATCGTATGTACGGCGATTGCGGAGGCGATATCCGCAAACGTTGGGAATACTCCGGTTGTAACTGTGACGAATTCGAACGCCGTCTTTCGCCGCCGTCCTGTGTCCCTTACACGCTCAAAAAGCTGGCGCGTATGTTTGCTGTGCCGATATTGGCTGTGCAGCGTGTCCCAAAAGCGGCAATCTGCTCCTTCTACGGGCTCGGCATCTCGCCGGAGTTCGATCACGTTGCGTTTTTGCGTAAAACCGACGGCGGTCTTGCGTTCCTTCCGCCGCAGGGCAATCCACTTTACATGAGCGGCGCGCTTATGGCGGCGTCTCACGTTTGGCGTAGCTCCGATACGTTGGCGGAAAAGCATGCTGCCTGGCGAGAGATCATCGAAAAAGTGCCGGACGAGGCGATCCCCTTTGCAAATTGGAAAGCCCCGCGGGAGAGCGTGCACGCCTTTCTGCGGGACTATATGGCGCTGGAGGACCGTCTGCTGCGGGAATTCTATGATACAGACGGGCAGACCGCCTATAACTATTACGATCCGAATTTTGATCTGCTGGTGGATAACCGCGGGATCTATTACGACCTGAACGCCTGCCTTGAAGACGCGCTTTCGGATCTGGAAGATTCAGACGGTTATCAGGTGTGGCTGTACCGCATCGATCTTACAAACGGACGCCGCACACGGGTTTTGTTCGACAAGCGCCGCAAGCCGTTGGATGTAAAGCCCGAATATCCTCTTTTTGTGACAGAAGAAACGATTTTGTGGGATTCCTTTGTGGCTCTGAACCGTTGGTTTGAAAAGGAACCAGAACTGCTTTCTACGGAGGATGCTCTGCCGTTCTGAACCGGTAAAATTGAAAATGGAAATCAGGCATAAACACAAATCCTTTTTGTTTTTTGACGATATATCCACTTTTTCTCCTGTTCAAACTACGAAAAGGACTATCGCGGGACCTGCAAGACCCGCCACTATATCCGCGCCGACGCGCTCTACACCATCGTGACGATG
>CAMVBD010000018.1 GCA_947165615.1 uncultured Clostridia bacterium
CTTCCGGCGTTTACCGGCGAAATCGACCAGATCCCGCCGATGTACTCCGCCCTGTCCGTCAACGGACAGCGGCTTTACGACCTCGCGCGCCAAGGCGTGGAAGTGGAACGAAAACCCCGCCGGGTCACGGTCCGCGAACTCGAATACCTCGGGCAGACCGGCAAAAACGAATTTAAGATCCGCGTCGCCTGCTCCAGGGGGACCTATATCCGCACCCTCATCGACGACATCGGAAAACAACTCGGCCCCGGCGCCGTCATGACCGCCCTGCGCCGTACCGCCGCCAACGGCTTTACCGAGGCTGAGGCCAAAACGGAAGAAACGCTCAGGACGCTTCTTCCGGCCCCTCTTCCCGTCGACGCGCCGTTTGCCGCCCTTTCGGCAGTCACGGTGTCCGAAAAACAGGCCGTGCGTTTCTTAAACGGCAACGACCTGGCGCTGTCCCGTCTGCCGGGTTTTCCCGGCGAAGGCTTAACGCGCGTGTACGCGCCGGATAAAACCTTCCTCGGGCTCGGCCTGCCGGAACCGGACGCCGACGCCCTGCGGCCGAAACGCGTGCTCAGAAAAAACGAATCGTAATATGAAGCAGCAATCCTCAAAAACCGCCGTCGCCCTCGGGTATTTTGACGGCTTACATATCGCCCACCAAAAGGTGCTGGACGCGGCGCTCGCCAAAAAAGCGGAGGGGCTGATCCCGTCCGTCCTCCTGTTTGACGTCCCGCCGGCGGAAGCGCTGACGGGGCAAAAAATACCGCGCCTGATGACGGACGCCGACCGCGACCGCGTGCTGGAAAACAGGGGCTTTGCCCCCCGGCGCGTGCGCTTTGCCGAGATTCGCGACCTTACGCCCGAACAGTTTGTGCGGGAGATCCTTCAAAAAGAACTGGACGCCGCCTTCGTCTGCTGCGGCTACAATTACCGCTTCGGCAAAAACGGCGCGGGCGACGCTTCGCTTCTGTCCGCTCTCTGCGAACAGGCCGGCATCGACGTCTTCGTCCTGCCCGAAACGGACGAACTGGGGGAGCCCGTCAGTTCCTCCCGCATCCGCCGTCTCGTGCAAAGCGGCGACATGGACGCCGCCGTCCGGCTGCTCGGCAGACCGCTGCTGTTTACGGCGCCGGTGTTCTCCGGCGACCACCGCGGGCGCACCCTCGGCACGCCCACCATCAACCAGTATCTGCCGAAGGGCTTTATCCGCCCAAGGTTCGGCGTCTACGTTTCGGACGTCCTTGTCGGGGACAAAAATCTGCGCGGCGTCACGAATATCGGCTCGCGCCCGACCTTTGACGGGGAGAGCGTGCGCAGCGAGACGTACATCCTCGATTATTCCGGCGACCTGTACGGGCAGGACGTGACCGTCGGGCTCCTGCATTTTTTGCGGCCGGAACTCAGATTTCCGGACGCGGAGTCGCTTAAAAAACAGATCGCCCGCGATGCCGAAGCCGCCGCGGCCTTCATAAGATAAAAAACTCCCTTTCGCCAAAAAGCGAAGGGGAGTCGTTTTTTATGTCCGGTCAGCGTTTCCCTGCCAGCCACTCTATGAGATCGGTCTCTTCGTACGTTTTCGTCCAGCAGTTGTGCCCGAGTCCGCAGTAGGTCGTAAAACTGACGTCCGCCCCAACGTCGATCGCGGATCTCGCCGCCGCGACGTCAAGTTCGATCGGAACGACCGGGTCGTCCACAGCGTGAAAAACACGGATCGGCTTGCCCTTCATCGCGTCGGGATTGCGCCAGATGCATCTGCCGCCGCCGCAGATGGGCGCCGCCGCAACGAACGCCTCGGAAAACAGTTCCAGCAGCGCCCACGTCCCGAAGCCGCCCATTGAGAGACCCGTGATCGCGACGTTCTTTTCGTCCCCGCGAAACTCCCTGACTGCGGCGTCGATATAGTCTTTCAAAGGCAGGGCGATCTGCTCCCAGGTAAAGTCCTCGGGGCACTGGGGGGATACCGTAACAACGCGAAGACCCTTATACCCGGCGTCGAGTCCGAACAGTTTCGGAATCCCGTGGCGCTTTACGTTTTCCAGAGCGGCGGGGGAGCCGTCCCCGCGTTCGCCCATGCCGTGCAGAAATACGATCACCGGCAGCGCGTCGGATGTTTCGGCGTAATCCGGCGGCAGAGTCACGATCCCCGAGATCTTACCGACAAGGGGAATTCCTTTTGTAAAGATACGTTCGTTGGTCATAGACTGCTCCTTTCTCAGTTGTCGGCGCGGTTATACCCGTTTTTCATGTGAAGAGACGCGTCGTGCAAGACCTTTCCCAGCGTCTCGGTCGTCTGCTTTTTGGCCATTTCGCACAGTTTTTCGTTGGCCTTTATCAGTACGGAGGGGTCTTCGCCTTCGGCGATCTTTTTGTCGTATTCCCGAAGGATCTTGCGCCCTTCGGTCATCACGGCGTTCTGGTAGCGCTCGATAAACTGGATGGACGTCGCGTAGTTCGCGTCCGCCAGCGCGCCGATGAGCCGCGTGCCCCAGTAAAAGTTCTCGGTGGAGACGTCCAACGTGACCTCCGACAGGTATTTCGGCATTTTCGGCACGTTCGGGTACACGGGCAGCAGCGCGTCGAAGGCTGTGGAGCCGAAGCAGATCCATTCGATCCCCTTGATGGGGTCGGGCTTGTCGGGCCGGATCTGACAGACGGATGTGACGCCCGTGCGGTTGATGCCGATGGAGCGGTACATGCCGCGCTTGCCGGTATCCTGCCCTGTATAGGGGTTATAGGGCGTGCCCTGATAGTAGCCGGAAAGGAGGTATTTGACGTCCTCCACGGCGATCTTCCGGTCCGGGGTGAACGCCCAGGGGATGTTGTCGCTTTCGGGGGTAAATTCCGCGTCCGGTCCGTCCCAGCGGTGCGAAAACGGGGTCAGATACCGGCCCATGAACCAGGCGCGCGGGGTGTTGTAGATGTGGTCCATATCGGTGTGGGACCCGAAGACGTCGCGCGGGTTGAACGCCCCGTTCTGATTGAGATCGAGCCGGTTGTCCCGGATGAATTCCCTGAGGTCCGCCGAGCACAGGTGGTCCTTCTTTTCGCCGAACGCGTCGGCAAGGTCAAACGAATCCATGCCGAACTGGTTCGGCATCACGACCACCCTGTCGTCCGGCACGCGTCTGGCCATCCAGTGGTGTCCGCCGATGGTCTCCATCCACCACACTTCGTTTTCGTCGTTGAAGGCGATGCCGTTCATTTCGTAGGTGCCGTAGGTCTCCAGGAGGCTCGCCAGCCTCTCCACGCCCTCTCTTGCCGTATGGATATAGGGCAGGACAAGGGTCACGATGTCCTCTTCCCCAATGCCGCCGGGGATCTCCTTTTCGCCGCGCTTTTCGGGCTTTTTCAGCCGCACCAGCGGGTCGGCGGACAGGACGCGCGGGTTCGACGTAATGGTCTCGGTCGCGGTCATGCCGACGTTCTTCTCATTGATTCCGGTCGCCGCCCACACGCCGTGCGTTTCGTCCACGCTCGGACAGGCGGTATAGCGCAGCGCCGTCTCCGGCAGGGCGACCTCCAGGTGCGAAATGACGCTTTTATAGGTCTTTTTGTGATGTTTGGGGTCCATGACCACGAGTTTTTTCACGCCGAAAAAGCCGTCGTCGGTGCGGGAGATCATGGTCGAGCCGTCGTTGGAGGCGTTTTTGCCGACCAAAAGTGTTGTGCAGCCCATAGTTTAACTCCTTTCGGGTCCGCCGGAGTCCGGCGGTTTGGCTTTATTGTACGCCCCTTTTTTCAAAAAATCAAGCCGCCGTTTTTTCTTTTGAAAAAGAATGCATAAATACCGTATGATCTGTCTGAAATCTCAAAAACGCTTGCATTCCTGCCTTTTGTTTGTTATAATCCGCGACAGAAATCATCCATTTGACGAACGGAGGCGCGCCAATGAACGAGCGTGCGATGAGACCCCAAAAGATCTTTTGTCTTCTGTTATTGCTTGCCGCTTTGGTCTACGGCCTGGTCCTGCCCTTTTGCTGGGGAAATGATCCCGCCGAGGTCCACGGCACGCTGAGCCTGCTGTGTGAAAACCATATTCCCGCCTTTTGGGTGTGGACCGTCCTCACCGGCGGCGCGTTCACGCTCAATCTTCTGCTGTGTTACGACCGTTACGACGACCGTCGGGAAATCCTTCGCGTCGCCCTCGCCCTGTCCATGCTCGGCATGCTTTTGACCGCCGCGACCCTCAACCACAGCATCGAAAACTGGAATCCCAAACGCATCCTCCATTGGATCGGCGCCGTGCTGTACGCTGCGGGCCTTGCAGCGGCGTTCCTGCTGTTTTATCTGCGGCAGGTCCGGCAAAACCGGCGTTTCCTGCTGTTTCTCGGCGTCTCCGTGGCGCTGCTCTCCGGCGTCGTCGTGCAGCTTCTGGTCTTCGACCGCAACGGCTATATGGAGATCATCCCGATCGCGGCCTTTGAAATGGAACTGCTGCTTCTGAATTTTACAAACGCCGCCGTCCCGTCCGCAAAACGGCAGGTCAAAACCGTCTGAGGTGTTTTTATAACACCTTTTTCTTTTTTATAAAGGGAAAGATTGACACTCCCACTTTCTTGCGGTATAATATTCGGCGGAAAATCATCCCCGGCGGCGCACGCCGGAATCACAGACATTACGGAGGTACAGATATGGCAGAAAGATTCATCGGCACAGTTGCGCGGGGCGTTCGCGCGCCCATCATCCGCGAAGGCGACGACATTGCGAAAATCGTGGTGGACAGCGTCCTGACCGCAGCCGAAAGCGAAGGGCTCTCTCTTCGTGACAGGGACGTCGTCGCCGTGACCGAGGCGGTCGTGGCGCGCGCGCAGGGCAATTACGTCACCGTGGACCAGATCGCGTCCGATATCCGCTCCAAATTCCCGGGCGGCGAGTTCGGCGTCACGTTCCCCATCCTCTCCCGCAACCGCTTCGCCGTCTGCCTCAGAGCCATCGCCCGCGGCGCGAAAAAAATCCATCTTATGCTCTCTTACCCCTCCGACGAAGTGGGCAATCCCCTCTTCGACCCGGACCTTGCCGACGACGCCGGCGTCGATCCGTGGAAGGACGTCCTGACCGAGGCGCAGTTCCGGGAGATTTTCGGCAGCCCCAAGCACCCCTTTACGGGCGTGGACTATATCGCGTATTATAAAGAACTCATCACGTCGCAGGGCTGCGAGGTCGACATCCTGCTGGCAAACGACGTGCGGCGGATCCTTGACGTGACAAAGCACGTCCTGACCTGCGACATCCACACGCGTTTCCGCAGCAAAAAGCGTCTGCTTGCCGCCGGCGCCGAGACCGTTTACGGCCTCGACGATATCATGACCGCCCCGGTGGACGGGTCCGGCTTCAACGCCTCCTACGGGCTTCTCGGCTCCAATAAAGCCACCGAGGAGCGTGTCAAGCTCTTCCCGCGCGACTGCCAGAAGGTCGTGGATTCCATCGCCGCCGCGCTTTATGAAAAGACCGGCAGACACGTGGAAGTCATGGTCTACGGCGACGGCGCGTTCAAGGACCCCGTCGGCAAGATCTGGGAACTGGCGGACCCCGTCGTTTCCCCCGCCTTCACCGCGGGCCTGCTCGGGCAGCCGAACGAGATCAAACTCAAATACCTTGCCGACAACGATTTTAAGGACCTGTCCGGCGACGCGCTCAAAAAAGCCGTCAGCGAGCGCATCCGCGAAAAGGGCGACAACCTCGTCGGCAATATGGCGTCGCAGGGCACCACGCCCCGCCGCCTGACGGACCTCATCGGCTCACTGTGCGATTTGACCTCCGGCAGCGGCGACAAGGGCACGCCCATCGTCTGGATCCAGGGCTACTTTGACAATTACACGATGTAAGGAGAAATAAGAACCATGAAGACTAACGTTCTGAACACCGATCTTACCGGCAAGGTCGCCGTCGTCACCGGCGCCGGGGGCGTGCTCTGCTCCAACTTTTCCCGCGTGCTGGCGCGCGCCGGCGCAAAGGTCGCCCTGCTGGACCTGAACCTTGAGGCCGCCGAGGCGGTCGCCGCCTCCATCGTCGAGGAGGGCGGGGTCGCCAAAGCCTACCGCTGCGACGTGCTGGACAAGGAAAACTGCCTTGCCGTCGCCGAACGGACGAAGGCCGATCTCGGTCCCTGCGACGTCCTTTTAAACGGCGCCGGCGGCAACAACGCCCGCGCCAACACCGACAAGGAGTACTTTGAAAACGGTGACCTCGACGCCGACGTCAAGACCTTTTTCGATCTCGACAAGGCGGGCGTGGAATTCGTCTTTAACCTCAATTTTATCGGCGCCCTGATCCCCACGCAGGCGTTTGCAAAACAAATGGTGGGCAGAGAGGGCTGCTCCATCCTCAACATCAGTTCCATGAACGCCTACACGCCGCTGACCAAGATCCCGGCGTATTCGGGCGCAAAGGCTGCCATTTCCAACTTTACCCAGTGGCTCGCCGTCCATTTTTCCAAGGTCGGCATCCGCGTCAACGCCATCGCGCCCGGCTTCTTCGTCGGCAAACAAAACGCCTCTTTGCTCTTTAACCCCGACGGCACGCCCACCAAGCGCACCGAAAAGATCCTTGCCGCCACGCCCATGGGACGCTTCGGCGACACCGAAAAGGAACTGGCCGGCGCCGTGCTGTTTTTGCTCAACAACGAGGCCGCGTCCTTCATCACGGGCGTGTGCATCCCGGTTGACGGCGGCTTTTCCGCCTATTCCGGCGTATAAAGGAGAACGACATGGAACTCAAAGTCAGAGCGCATAAATACGCCGTCGCGGCGCCCACCTCCATGGGCGTGCGCATTACGCCCGAAAACCGCATGGCGGTGCAAAACTCCAATCTTTTCTATCTGCAGTCCACCAGCGCCGAAAGCAACGTCCTGAACGTCGCGTCCTCCCTCGGCCAAACCTGTCTTGTGCTGACCCGCTTCGTGCAGGGCAGCCCCGTCGCCGCGTTCATCAAGGCCCAGCTTCGCGCCCGCAATATCTTTTTTGAGGGTCCGGACGTCGAGCAGGGCGGCCCGTGGGGCTACCGCCACCAGTTCAACATCGCGGACTCCGGCTTCGGCATGCGCGCAGCCCGGGTCTGGAACGACCGCGCAGGCGAGGTCGGCCGCACGCTGGACGCCGCCGATTACGACGTCGAGCGCATCTTCGGGCAGGAGGGCGTCGGCATCCTGCATCTGTCCGGCCTTATCGCCGCCATGAGCGAGGAGACCACCTGCTGCTGCCTGACGCTTGCAAAAGAAGCCAAGGCCCGCGGCACGCTCGTCAGTTTTGACCTTAATTACCGCGCCTCCTTCTGGAAGGGCAGGGAAGCGGAGCTCTCCGCCGCGTTCAAAGAGATCGCCGCCGTTTCCGACATCCTCGTCGGCAATGAGGAGGATTTCCAGCTTTGCCTCGGCATTGAGGGACCCGAAGCCGGCGGCAGGGGACTGGCCTCCAAAATCGAGGGCTTCAAGGGCATGATCGGGCGCGTGCGCGTGGCGTATCCCAACGCCAAGGTCTTTGCGACCACCCTGCGCGAGGTGCTGTCCGCCAACCGCAACCTCTGGGGCGCCGTCATGCTCGCCGGCGACGACTGGTACGTGGAAGAGCCGCGCGAGATCGAGATCATGGACCGCATCGGCGGCGGCGACGGCTTTACCGGCGGCGTCCTGTACGGGATCGTCAGCGGCAAACCCGCCGAGGACTGGATCAAGCTCGGCTGGGCGTCCGGCGCGCTTGCAGCCGAAAGCCTCAACGACTGGGCCGAGCCCGCCGACGAAAAACAGCTTTGGGACATTTACAAGGGCAACGCCCGCGTCCAGAGATAACAAGAAATAAAGGAGAAATTTCCATATGAAAGCAGACATCGGCCTCGTCGGCCTCGCCGTCATGGGCGAAAACCTCGTTATGAACATGGTCTCCAAGGGCTTTACCGTGGCCGTTTACAACCGTACATCCGAAAAAGTGGACCGTTTTGTGGAAGGCCGCGCCAAGGGGCTTCCGGTCATCGGCTGCCACACGCTCGAGGACATGGTCTCGTCCCTGTCCACCCCCCGCAAGGTCTTTCTGATGGTCAAGGCCGGGCAGGCTGTGGACGATCTCATCGACCGGCTGCTCCCGCTCTTGGACGACGGGGACGTCATCATCGACGGCGGCAACTCCCATTTCCCCGACACCATCCGCCGCACGGCCTACGTTGAATCCAAGGGCAAACTCTATATCGGCACCGGCGTGTCCGGCGGCGAGGAGGGCGCGCTCAAGGGCCCGTCCATGATGCCGGGCGGTTCGCCCGAAGCGTGGAAATACGTCAAGCCCATCTTCCAGGGCATCTGCGCCAAGGTGGAGGACGGCTCTCCCTGCTGCGACTGGGTCGGTGAAAACGGCGCGGGCCACTTCGTCAAAATGGTCCACAACGGCATTGAGTACGGCGATATGCAGCTCATCTGCGAGGCCTATCAGCTGCTGCGCGACGGCCTCGGCCTTTCCAACGACGAACTGCACGAGGTGTTCGCCCGGTGGAACGAGACGGAACTCGACTCCTATCTCATCGAGATCACCCGCGACATCCTCGGACACCGCGAGGAAAACGGGGACGCGACCGTGGATCTGATCCTCGACCGCGCGGGGCAAAAGGGGACCGGCAAATGGACCGGCATCGCGGCGCTGGACGAGGCCGTGCCGCTGACCCTTATTACCGAAGCCGTCTTCTCCCGCTGCCTGTCCGCCGACAAGGATGGGCGCGTCAAGGCGTCTGCCCTTTTCCCGAAAACGATCCCCGCCTTCACCGGCGACAAGGAGGCGTTCATCGAGGCCGTCAGAAAAGCGCTTTACGCCTCCAAGATCGTCTCCTACGCGCAGGGCTACGCCCTCATGCGCTCCGCCGCCGCGACCTACAACTGGAACCTCAACTACGGCGGCATCGCCCTTATGTGGCGCGGGGGCTGCATCATCCGCTCCGTCTTCCTCGGCAAGATCAAGGAGGCCTACGACAAGAACCCCGCCCTCGAAAACCTCATCATGGACGACTATTTCGCCTCCGTCCTCAAGACGCTGATCCCCGCGTGGCGTGAGGTTGTGTCCTACGCCGTCAAGGCCGGCATCCCCATGCCCGCCTTCTCGTCCGCCCTTTCGTGGTTCGACGGCTACACGACCGGGCGTTTGCCCGCAAATCTCCTGCAGGCGCAGCGCGACTACTTCGGCGCGCACACCTACGAGCGTGTGGACCGTCCGCGCGGCGAGTTCTTCCACACCAACTGGACCGGCCACGGCGGCAGCACCTCCGCCTCCAACTACAATGCCTGACGTAAAACTCATCGCGCTGGATCTCGACGGCACGCTGCTCGATTCCGGCAAGCGCCTCTCTCCCGAAAACGCCGCCGCGCTGCAAAAGGCGGCGCAAGAGGGGATATACGTCGTTCCGACCACCGGGCGGTTTTATGCCGCCATGCCGCAGGTCGTCAGGGACCTGCCCTACGTGCGCTACGTCATCGACGTCAACGGCGCGGGCATCCGGGACGTACAAACCGGGGAGCGCGTCTTTCGCGCGGATATCCCGTGGGACGAGGCGGTAAGGATCATGGATCACCTCGAGACCCTGCCGGTCATTTACGACTGCTTTCAGGACGACGAGGCGTTTATGAGCCGCCGGATGTATGAACAGATCCCGCTGTTCGCGCCGGACGAGCATTACTACAAAATGCTGACCGAACTCAGAAAGCCCGTGGACGACCTGCGGGATTTCCTGAGAGCACGAAAGCGCGGCATCCAGAAGACGCAGTTCTTTTTCCGGGACATGGACCTTCGCCGTCGCCTTCTGACGGAACTGCCCGCCCGGTTTTCGGCGTACACGGTCTCGTCCTCGGTCGTCAACAACATCGAGATCACGCACAAAAAAGCCAACAAGGGCGACGCGCTGCGCTTTTTGTGCGAATATCTCGGCTTTTCCGCAAAAAACAGCGTCGCGTTCGGCGACGACTTAAACGATATCCCAATGCTGAAAGCCGCCGGCGTCGGCGTCGCCATGCAAAACGCGAGACCCGAGGCGCTTTCGGCCGCCGACAAAGTGACCGAATCCAACGACGACGACGGCGTCGCAAAGGAGCTCCGGCGTCTGTTATGGCGGGATCGCCCTTGAAAGGGGACAAAACATGAACGATATTTCTCTGATCGCAAAAACCGACGCGGGGCTGTCCCCCGACGAGATAAGAGCCGCGCTCTATGAGAGCCTGCGGAAAAAGGTCCTCATCCTGCCGCCGGACTTCACGCGCTTTCACTCGGGCGCCGGGTTCATCACAAACGTCTATTATCATGCGCTCATGGACCTCGGCGCCGAGGTGGATATCATGCCCGCCCTCGGCACCCACGTCCCCGTCACAAAAATGCAGTGGGACCTGATGTTCGGCGACGTCCCCTTCGAGCGGATGCTGGTGCACAACTGGCGCACGGACGTCACGACCCTCGGCGTCATCCCCGGGGACTATATCTCGTCCATCACCGATGGCCTCTGGACCGACCCGGTCAACGCGGAGATCAACCGCGCCGTCATGGATGAAAGCTATGACCTCATCATTTCGCCCGGACAGGTCGTCCCGCACGAGGTCATCGGCATGTCCAACCACGCCAAAAACCTCTTTGTCGGCGTCGGCGGCAGCGATATGATCAACAAGTCCCACATGATCGGCGCGGTCTACGGCATGGAGCGCATGATGGGCCGCGACCACACGCCCGTCCGAAAACTCTTTGACTACGGCATGGAGCATTTCCTTTCGGACAGACCGATCCTTTTTGCCCTCACCGTCACCACCGCTCCCGGCGGCGTCATCCGCACGCACGGGCTGTTTCTCGGCGAAGGGCGGCAGTGCCTGACAAACGCCGTAAAACACGCGCAGGAAAAAAACAACGACTTTGTCCCGACGGGGCTTAAAAAATGCGTCGTGTATCTCGATCCCGGCGAGTTCCAAAGCACTTGGCTCGGCAACAAGGCGGTCTACCGCACGCGCATGGCCATGGCGGACGGCGGGGAACTCATAATTCTGG
>CAMVBD010000019.1 GCA_947165615.1 uncultured Clostridia bacterium
GACGCTTGCCCTTTATAACGCTTCCGTTCAGGCGGACGCCACCTACGCCGACGGTGCAGGCAATGTCTGGTACCTTTGCGACCTGCTCGAAACCGACGAAAACGGCCTTTGCTCGAAAGAGGGACTTCTCGAAGAGACGTATCTGCTGATAGAGGTCAAAGCGCCTGTGGGCTACAACCTTCTGTCCTCCGTCCTGCGCGTGAGCGCGGCGGATCTTGAATCCATGTCGCTCTCGCTTTTAAGACTTGTCCCCAACGAAAAGACGGCGCTTCTGCCGCAGACCGGCGGCGTCGGCGTTTACCTGCCCGTCGCAGCGGGACTGTTCCTCCTTCTTTTCGCTTTGGCAATGGTCCTTGTCAGGCGCAGAAGGCTGAACGCCGCGCTTCGCGGTTGAGCCTTCGCCGTGCAAAAGCCCGGAAACGCAAAAACTGTCGGGTCTTTGGCTCCCGACAATTTACCCGATCACGGTGAGGATACCCCCTCGCCGTGATTTTTTTTGTATGGAACCGAAAAAACCTGTGAGATCCGTCCCCTTACAGATCCGGCAGCGCAGTAGATCTGATCCGATTCCGAGACATAGATTTTTTTGAGATTTCCCGGGGATCTTTCAGTGGAAAAAACAGACCTTTTTTCTGTGTTGCGAATGAATAGCCGCTGACTGTGACTGCACGGTTTTCGGCTGTGCCCCAGACAGTATCAGTATATCGTTCCGCAAAAAAGCCTTGAAAGACGTTGATGCCGTTCTGCGCAGGGGAATCCCTGCGTTATCGGGATGAGAGAATCCGGAAGGATTTAGCGAAGCCCAGGCGCTCTGAAAAGCTGCGGCATCGATTTTTTCAGAAATAAATTTTCTGAAGGCAATAGATTTCTGACGGTTTCCACTGTGCGTTTGCGTTGTTATATCGCTGTTTTTGCTTTTTGGGGAGTAGACTTTTTGCGGAAAAATCAGACCCTTGTCAGCGGAATCCGACCATGTTAGAATTGTATCGTCGAAAATTGTAAACTGACGTCCCTGCTTTGGGGCGTCTTTTTTTGTTTCCGGCTGTTTATCCGCAGAAACATGCGGGTATTGACAGAATCGGACGCAAAGTCCGAACTATCGGATAGGGAAGGTGATACAATGAAGTAAACGCGCGAAAAGGAGGTCGAAAATGGCCGGATATCTTGAGATCATACGGCAGGATAAATGGTTTTCAGACAAAGCCTTCGCAATCCTTGCGTATCTGCTCGCAAGCGGCGAGGTTACGGAGATCGACGTAAGCAATGAAGAGGCGGATATCGTTTTGCGGCGGACGAAGGCGCTGGCGGTTCGTTATACCAAGGTCCTTCTGCGGGAATACAGAAACGCTGACTGGTATGCGCAGTATTCCCCGTACGCCTGCAAACCGAACGACTCCCGTCCCGGGACCCCGGAAGCAACGCTTGAAATTTTCCGTCGGTCGTTTCCCGAAGGTAATCCCAGTGATCAGGAGGATTGGTATACCGTCTCCACGGCCGGAGACCTGTTTGCCGGGATGCGGAATGCGGTTCGCAGAATGAAGCAGAAACCCGGTAAATATAAGCTATACGGGGAAGTGCTGAGAATTTGCTATTTTTCTCCGAAAATGCGGGATGAAGAGGCAATCATGAAGGACTTGACGTCTGCCGCAGTTACTATTACAGGCTTAAAAAACTGGCGATTTCGGCCCTTGCGGACGAGCTGTGGTCTGCACTGCCCGCCCGGCAGGTGCGTTTGCTGACGGATGCCGCAGCGTGCTTTTGATCCCCGGTTTCAGGTTTTTCGGACTTTTATTGGACTGGAGACTGGACGTGAAATCGGAAAAATTTACCCCTTGTCGGCAAATTTATCACGTGATAAAATAGTATCGTCAAAAATTGTAACCAGAACGACGCGTCCTTCGGGGCGCATTTTTTGTTTGCCGAAAAAAGTGTTTAAGGAACATTTTTTTCAAAGGAGGCAGAATAATGAATGATTACAATAAAGTGTGGGGCTCGGTCACGGCGCGGACAATTTTGCCGTCAGGCCGTGATCCGCCGGATACGGATTTCCCGGAACAATGACATACAAAAAAACCATATTGATAAGATAAAAAGATAAGATTAGATATGATATGATACTATACTAAATCTTATCTAATCTTATCTATCTAATCTTATCTATCTAATCTTATCGAATAAACTCCTCGAACAGATGCCGGCTCTGTTACGGGGAGTTTTTTTATTGATGCGATAAGATCGGATGAGATGACAAAGGAGGTGAAAAAAATATGATGATTGAGGACAATTTTACAGAGACCGTTGAATTTGTGAAAGCGCAGATCGAATATGAGAATCTGATCGAATCCGAAAGAGTGGCCGCTGATTTTCTGAATACCGTTGTGGATCTGATTGCGGACGTGTATTTGTCTACCGCGCAGGAGACAGTCATTACCTGTGAGGTCCGTCCCATGAGAGACGTAAAGAACCGGTTTTCGCTGCTGACAAGCGAACACATAGAATACGTTTTCGACTGTCTGAGCAAAACACAGACAAAGGTCAAAAATATCAGGCAGTATCTGCGTGCAGCGTTGTTCAACGCGCCTGCGACGATGGGAGCCTATTACCAGAGAATGGTCCATGAGAATCACGGGTATTGATCTGGCAAGCCTTTTGGTTCAGGGAAAAAAACACCTGTTTTGCCCCGGAAAACAAGGCGCCGAAAGTTCAGGGAAACCGGCCCTAAAAACTTACACCTGTTTTGCATACTGAAATCCCGGAATCTCAGTCTTCCGCAGTCTGTGTGCAAGCCGGAGAGATGCTGAGGGCAGGCGATTCTGCCTGCATTCAGCGGTACGGCTTTAGCCTGCCCGAAGCATCTCAGGCACGGGAGGAAAGCTGTGCTGTTTTATATGCAAACAGTGTCCCGCTGTGCACGCACGGCAGTCTGTTATGCAACGGCTTTATAGGCGGACGGCGTTTCGCTGATCATGCACGACAGTCTGTTATGCAACGGATTTTGCAGGCGGACAGAGTTCCGCCAATCACGCACTGCAGTCTGATATGCGACAGATTTTGCAGACGGACAGAGTTTTGCCGATCACGCACGGCAGTCTGTTATACGGCGGTTTTTCATGCAGACAGATGCAAGCTGATCAATTATGGGCAGTCTCAATAGACGGCCGCTGTGGGGTCATCCCCGGTGCATTCCCGGTTGTGCGCGTCGGCCGCATACCGGTTTTTTATGGGAAACGCGAAATCAGTATGCGCGGTGAACGCACAAAAAACGCACAACTGAAAAGAAAACGCAAAACGCACAAACCCGGCGTTATGCGTTTTTTTCTTGTTAAATGCACAATATGCGTTTTATTATTATCAAAAGGAGGTGAACGCTATGATCCATTTTGAAAAAGGAACCGTTGCTTGGAGGCTTGTTGAAGTCATCTCGGTTTGCGGGGAATACCCGTACCGCTCCCTGTGTATTCTTGGTAATGAACGGGAGCTGCGAAAGCGGGTAAAGCAGATGCGCGAGCCGCAGAAATACCGGTTAGAAAACGGCGGGCGCGACGTGGAGTGCTGTGCGCTGACGGTTTCCGGCAAGGGCAGGATGAAGAATATCCGTCTGAAGAAGGAAGCGCTGCTGCTGCTGCGGGAGATCGGGACAGCGGACGCCTATCTGCGCCGGTTACCGCCGGGGAGCTTTCGCGGGGATTCTTCCCACATCGACCGCGCCCACAGGAACGCCGAGATCATCGCCTTGTGCTATATGGCTGGCGTCACGGTCATGGAGGACGATGAAACGCTGTCGGCAGGCGCCGGGCAATCCTTTTTTATGCTCGCAAAGGGCGTGAAGAGCGATGGACTCGACAGCGTCAACAAAACCGGCTTCACGCGGTTCAGCGGAATTTACGGCAGCTGCAGGTTCTTCACGCTCGATCGTGGCGGCGTCGCGGCGCTGAAGCTGTCCGTTCTGCCCGGGTGGTACGACCTCATACGTCAGGTTGTATTTGCGAACTGCAAACTGCCGTCCTCATCATATGCGGGACCGTCGACGTTCTACGATGCCTATGACGGCGAAAGATATTGGCTTCTCTTTGCCGACGGTGATTTCCGAAGACTGCAGGAATTCAGACGTGTTGTGAAAAGCAGTAAGGCTGCGGTGGTCTGCGCCGGTTCTCCTGCTGATTTTTTGCGGGAATACCTGAAGGACACCGGAATCGGGATTTATCGGTTCACGGAAAAGCAGTTTGAGGGAATCGTGAACGATTTGTATAACTGAATATTTGTTTTTTTTGCCATCCGGAAGGGTGGCTTTTTTTATTGCCCAAAATTATGAAAGGATGGTAACAACCATGAACGAAAACATAACAAACACAATCAAAGACATCCGGAAAGCAATACGGAAGGTCAATGCGCTGGCAGATGATCTGGATCTGCGGATCGAAGGCGGTTTGCAGATGCAGACGGTCAATGAAATCAGTCTGGAGCTGGAACGTCAGACCGAAACGCTGGCGCTGCTCGGCAGGGCGCTGCCCCTGGAGCTCGGCGACGCTGAAACCCGTATGTTCGCGGAGCAGATCCCCGGGCAGACAATGGAAATCCACATCGGTTATACGCCCGAGGGCTGGTTCCGGCTGGAGATCCCGGCGCTGCTGCCGAAGAAAAGTAAGTCCGGCAACGTCAATTATATCCGCGCCCCGCTCCTGAAGGCACTGTCCGAGTATTTCCGGGAACATCCGCACGAAAGGTTCGGCCCGAGTGTGATCGCCTACCGGCACGTTTATGACCGCAGAACGCCGGAACGCAGGCGGCGGGATCACGACAACGTCGAGGTCAACTTCGTCACCGACGCGGTGGCCCTGTTCACGCTGCCGGACGACAGCCCCGCGTGGTGCAGTCACTTTTACTGCTCCGCCGAAGGAGACGCCAACCGCACCGAGGTTTATCTCATACCCCATACTGATTTTGAACGCTGGCTGCGTCTGTACGGCGACCGAAGTACAAAACAAAAAGAATACGGAGAGAAAGGAGGATCAGGATGGGCGACGTAAGAAAATTCCAGACCGGGCTCGAACGCGTTCAGGAAGAGCGGAAAATGCAGCAGCTTGAGCCGCAGAACAAGGTCGTTCTCAGTATCCGCGAGGCCGCCGCGTACAGCAGCATCGGGATCAATACGATCGAACGGCTGCTGAAGGAGCCGGGCTGTCCGTTTGTTTTATACGTCGGGACAAAACGTCTTGTGAAGCGTATCCCGTTTGAAAAGTATCTGATGGAGCACCGCGCCATCTGATGTAAGTATCCGTTAAAAAATAGGGGAGCGGAGCTCTTTAAAGGTATTGAAATCACCTTTTTCGTTTGATATAATAAACAACGTATGGGCTCTTTTCCCAAAGAAAGGAGCCACTGCAAATGGCAAAAAATAAAAACGGCAAAGAACTCGGCAAAGGGATCTCGCAGAGAAAGGACGGCCGTTATTCCGCGAGATTTGTTACCGGGAGCGGAAAACGTGTCGAAAAGTATTTCCACTCGCTGCATGAGGCGCGGAACTGGCTTCTGCAGGCGAAGGCGCAGGAGGTTGTGCATGCCGACAGCGTATCTCTTCCGGAGGACGCCGTTGAGGAAGCGGAAGCTCCGCTTTCCTCCGCGACGACGGTTGACGACTGGTTCGATTTCTGCCAGACAACGCTGTGGGCGGATCTTGCCCCGAACACAAGGCGCAACCGGCAGGAGCGGTACGACATCAACATTAAGCCCCTGATCGGTCACCTGTCGCTTGAAAACGTGAAGCCGCTTCATTGCATCTCGATCCTGAACGGTATGGAAAAACCGTATAACAAGCAGGGAAAGGTGTATGCCGGCAGCACGATCCGGCAGACGTACATCGTTCTGGGCATCATGTTTCGTGCCGCGGTGGACAACGGTTTTCTTCTCCGGCATCCGATGGACGGTATCTCCTTCAAAAAACCGGTCAGAGCGGTGGACGATATCCGCTTCCTCTCCGTGGAGGAGCAAAAGCGATTCCTTGCGGCCGCGGACGCGTCGCACAACAGCAGACAGTACCGCCTGCTGCTGGAAACCGGTCTGCGCACGGGCGAGCTGGTCGGTCTGACCTTCGGCGACGTCGATTTTACACACCGCACGCTGACGGTCAACCGGAGTCTGGAATACCGGCACTCCGCCGGGGAGTGGCGGGCAGGCCCGCCGAAATCCATGGCAGGCTACCGCACCATCCACCTGACGCAAACGGCGATGGATATCCTCACGCAACTCAAGGAAGAGCAGCCCTACCGCAAGGAAGCGCCGGAGCTGGAGCAGATCCTGCCGTATAAGGACAAGCGGGCGAACAATATCCGCTATCTGAACATGAAGGATCTGGTTTTCATCAACTTCCGCACGGGGATGCCCACAAAGAACTCCGCTTACGACACGCACCTGTACAAGCTCTGTGAAAAAGCGGGGATCCGCCCATTCTGCATGCACGCGCTGCGGCATACCTTTGCCACGCGCTGCATCGAATACGGGATCCGGCCGAAGGTTTTGCAGCAGATCCTGGGGCATTCCTCGCTCAAAACGACGATGGACAGATACGTCCATAACACCGAGGACGCCATGGCCGACGCGGTAAATCTTTTTGAAGAGGGCTGCCGTGAAAATGGCGTAAGCATTTTAAAAATGGCGTAAAATCCCTTCAAAAATGGCGTAAAAATGGCGTAAAACCGAAGGGTAAACGTCGAAAACCCTTGAAATATAAGGAGATGTGATAAAACATGAAATTAGGCATCGTGGGGCTTCCGAACGTCGGCAAGTCCACGTTATTCAACGCTTTGACAAACGCCGGGGCGCAGGCCGCGAACTACGCGTTTTGCACCATCGAGCCGAACGTCGGCATCGTGGCCGTGCCGGACAAGCGGCTGGACGCACTGGCGGACCTTTATCACCCGGACAAGGTGACGCCCGCCACCATCGAATTCGTGGACATTGCCGGCCTCGTGCGCGGCGCGTCCAAGGGCGAGGGCCTCGGCAACAAGTTTTTGTCCCACATCCGCGAGGTGGACGCCATCGTCCACGGCGTGCGCTGCTTTGAGGATTCCGACGTCATGCACGTCGAAGGGTCCATTGACCCCGTGCGCGACATCGAGACCATCAACTACGAACTGATCCTGTCGGACCTCGACGTGCTGCAGCGCCGCATCGACCGCGACGCCAAGGCCATGAAGGGCGACAAGTCCCTCGGCGCGAACCTTGCGTTTTTTGAGCGGGTCAAGGCGGCCCTCAACGACGGCGTTTCCGCCCGCGCGGTGGAAATGACCGACGACGAAAGGGAAGTTCTGTCGTCCGTCGCGCTGTTGTCCAGCAAGCCCGTTATTTACGCCTGCAACATGAGCGAGGACGACTTTGCCGCCGGCGTGGAAACGAACGCCAACTACCTGCGCGTCGTCGAGTGGGCGGAAAAAGAGGGCAGCGCCGTGCTGCCCATCTGCGCCGAAATGGAGGCGCAGATCGCCGAACTGCCCAAAGACGAGCGCGAACTGTTTTTGTCGGAACTCGGCATCACGTCCTCGGGTCTTGACAAACTGGTCGAAAAGAGCTACGACCTTTTGGGGCTTATGAGTTACCTGACCGCCGGCAAGCCCGAGGTGCGCGCGTGGACCATCAAAAAGGGCACCAAGGCGCCGCAGGCCGCGGGCAAGATCCACTCCGATTTCGAGCGCGGCTTTATCCGCGCGGAGGTCATTTCGTTTGACGATCTCATGGCAAACGGCAGCATGGCTGCCGCGAAGGAAAAGGGCCTTGTCAGAAGTGAAGGAAAGGAGTACGTGATGCAGGACGGCGACGTCGTTCTGTTCCGCTTTAACGTATAAGTCTATGAAAAACGAAGCATACGTCGGCGTCATGAAGCCGCTGGACGTGGACGCCAAGGCCGTCGTCACCATCACGGTCGGCGAGGATCATACCGTCCTGACGGCAGAAGCCGAAACCGAGGGCGGCACGCGCCTCGAGGAATGCGCCGCGGTTTTGTGCGAACAGCTGGTCGGCAAGGACGCGCGCGACTTCTTCCAGATGAACAACAACGTCATTTACTACAACATCGAGCCGGACCTGACCCTGTCCGAGCTCTGGCAGGCGTCGGTCGCGGTCATGGCCGCCAAACGCGCCGCCGCGGACTACTGCCGCAAAAACGGCATCCCCTACGACGCCGGAAGCTGCCAGTGCGTGTAAAGCCGCGCAAAGCGCGGCGGATACACGGAAGTCCGATCATTCATAAATTCAAAATGCAAAATACAGAATGCAGAATTTCGGATGGGACTTCGTCCCATACCCTGTTCTTATAATGCGAGCCGCAGGCTCCGGGATTTTGTATTTTACATTCTGCATTCTGCATTTGGTTTTCCCGTGTCTCCCCCCCTATGAAACCGGAAACAAAAAGGAGGTATCCCCCTATGAAAGCACCCTTTTCCCCGTATCTGACGGGGATCCGTCCCGGGCTGCAGGTCATCCTGTCCCGGCTGACGGCTGCATTTGACTACGTCAGCATCCTTGCCACCGACTCCAAGGGGCTTGCGGTGCGCATTTCCCGCCACCAGAGAAGCGTGTCCGACGCCACCATGACCACCGAGCGCGGCGTCGTTGTGCGCGTATGCAGGGACGGACTTTACAGCGAATACGCGTTCAACCGCTTTGATCCCGCAAAGGCGGACGAAAAAGCCGACGAGATCCTGTCCGCGCTCCGGTCCCAGTTTGCCGTCCTGAAGGCGACAAACTCCGCCGTCTACGACACCCCCGTCCTGCCGGACGAACCAGCGACGCTGTTTGTCGAAAAGGAGACCGGCATGCTGCCGGAAGAAACCGACATCAAGGCCCTTGTTGAAAAACTTGTCGCCCTGCAGGAGGCGGCGGTCGCCAAGGACGAGCGCGTGATCGAGTGCATGGTCAACGCCCAGTCCACGCACGTGTGCAAGCTGTTTCTGACGCAAAACCGCGACCTGTCGCAGTCCTACGTCTATTCCGAGGGCGTCATCGTCCCGTTTATGTCCGACGGCGAAAAGACCGTCAACGGCTACGAGGGCGTGTCCGGCATCGTCGGCCCCGAAATTTTCGACGAACTGGCGTCCCATCTGGACAAGGCCGTGTCCACCGCCGCCGAACTGCTGTCTGCCGGGCGCATCGAGCCCGGGGAGTACGACGTCATCACGTCCCCCGAGGTGTCGGGTCTCATCGCGCACGAGGCCTTCGGCCACGGTGTGGAAATGGACATGTTCGTCAAAAACCGCGCGCTCGGCAAGGAATACATTGACAAGCGCGTCGGCTCCGACTTTGTCACGATGCACGAGGGGGCTCTCTGCGCCGAGGACGTGACCACCTACGCCTTTGACGACGAGGGGACCCTTGCCGGGGACGTCGTGGAGATCGAGCGCGGCATCTTAAGGACCGGCGTGTGCGACGCGCTGTCCGCCTTGCGCCTCGGCGTCAAGCCCACCGGCAACGGCAAGCGCGAAAACTTTGAGCACAAGGTCTACACCCGCATGACGAACACCATTTTCGATTCGGGGGACTCCACCCTTGACGAAATGATCGCGTCGGTCGGGCACGGGTATCTGCTCGAAGGCATGGAAAGCGGCATGGAGGACCCCAAGCACTGGGGCATCCAGTGCATCATCAAAATGGGCCGCGAGATCAAAGACGGCAAGCTGACCGGCAAGGTCGTCGCGCCCATCATCATGACCGGCTACGTGCCGGACCTGCTCGGCAGCGTGTCCATGCTCTCCACGGACCGCGAGGTCTTCGGCAACGGCGGCTGCGGCAAGGGACATAAAGAATGGGTCAAGGTCGCCGACGGCGGCCCCTATATGAAAATGAAAGCGAGGCTGGGCTGATGACTGAACGACTGACTGCGATCCTAAAGGCTTCCGGCGTGCATGCGTGGGAGGTCACCGATACCGAAACCGGCGCCTGGGAGTTCTATTTTATCCGCCACAGGCTGGATCAGAACCGCGTATCTTCCGTGCGCCACGTCAAGGCGACGGTCTATGAGACGACGGACGGCTGCAAGACCCTCGGCGCCGCGACGGCGGAGGTGCCGCTGAATGCGACCGACGACGAAATAAAGGCGCTGGTCGCCGACCTCTCCTACCGCGCCTCCCTTGTCAAAAACGCGTACTACACGCTCAACCCCGCCGCCGTCTGCAAGGAGGCGGGCGAGGCTCCCGACCTTGCCGCCATTGCGACAGCCTACATCGAGACCATGAAGGCCCTGCCCGAGACGGAGACGGAGGATATCAACAGTTACGAGATCTTCGTCAAGGGGATCACGCGGCGCTTTCTGTCTTCGACCGGCACGGACGTCGTCGAGCGCTACCCGTCCTCCATGGCGGAAGTCATCGTTAACGCCCGCCGCGAGGGGCATGAGATCGAACTTTACCGCAATTTCACGTCCGGCGAGTGCGACCCCGCCGTCCTGAAGGAGGAGCTTGCCGCCGCCATGAAGCAGGGCCGCGACCGTCTGGTCGCCGAACAGACGCCCGCCCTCGGCAAGATCCCGGTGGTCTTCTCCTCCGACGACGCGTGCGAGATCTATCAGTACTTCCAGTCGCATCTCGACCCCGCCATGCTTTTGCGGCATTTTTCGGACTGGGAGATCGGCAAGCCCGTCGCCGAGGACCTTGCGGGCGACCGCCTGACCATTCGGACGGTGAAAACGCTGCCCGGCTCCTCCAAAAACTTCTCCTTTGACCGCGAGGGCGCGCCCATCCGCGACGAGGTGCTCATGGACGCCGGCGTGCCGCGCTTTTTCACCGGCGGGCGCATGTTCTCGTGCCTGATGGGGCTGGAGAACACCTTCATCCCGACGAACATCGTCTTTGAGGGCGGCACGAAGACCGAGGAGGAGATCCGCTCCGGCGCGTACCTGGAGGCCGTGGAATTTTCCGACTTCCAGGTCGATCCCATTGCCGGGGACGTCTT
>CAMVBD010000020.1 GCA_947165615.1 uncultured Clostridia bacterium
GGGTAGAAAATCAAGCAGGATAAAGGCTGTATGCCGCCGTGGGGCGGCAACTGCCGAATTACGCCGTCCGGCAACGCCGGTCGGACCAACAAAAGGTGTTACGGTTTCGTTTTTGTGTTAATAATCGTAGTCCGAAAACGGAACTTTCGGCGGTATTTCAGTCTTTTTCCGTATTGACGAGTTGGAATACTTTGGAAGGAATGCAAATTCAAAGTAAAAAACAACGTATGAGTCGGAATTTACATCGACAAAAATCTACTGGATCGCTGCGATGAGAATATCGCAAGAACAAACGCTGCTTCCCGCAGTGAGTTTATCTCCGACGCCATCGAGCTGTATCTCAGATGGCTGGTTTCTAAAGACATAAGCATGGGGCGCTGGAAAGCGTGATCGGTGGCAAGATCGCAACGACGGAAAATCATTTCGCCCGTGAACATTTTAAGTTAAACGTGGAGATCGCCATGATGATGCACGTCGTCGCCGGCGCGTTTCAGATCGACGAAGATAACCTCGACCGCCTGCGCGGCATGTGCGTGGACGAAGTCTCCCGGCTCGGCGGCAAGTTTAAGTTTGAAGACGCCGTGCGAATTCAAAAAAGGTAAAAATCATTTCGTAAAAAAGAGTGGATATTTCAAACGACCTGTGGTATTGTGTGTTGCTGACGAAGGGAGTGAAACGCCATGTCAAGATTGATTGCGTCATATCCAAAGGCAACGTTGGTTTCCGTTTCGAAACGATCCGGGATGGATGATAACGACTGGAGATGGCGGGAGGATCTCGTCGGACAGTCCGGAGCGGTTGAAGTCTATGAGATCGCGCGAAAAACGTTCAAAGAATTCTTTGTCATCTTTGATTCGGATAACGACAGCTGTCTCATAACCGGCTGCGGTGAACTACAGAATACCGACATCGGGTTTGAAATGATTACAACAAACAGTCATTACTGTTTCCGATTGCAGCAGGGAGGCGTTGAAGCATGAGCAAACGACCGGACGGCGACGGAACCGTCCGCAAACGCGCGGACGGCCGATGGGAGGGCCGTATCGTGATCGGGCACAGAGAGGACGGCGCGCCGATCTTCAAATCCGTGTTCGCCGCGTCGCAGAAGGAACTGATGCCGAAGCTCCACGCCGCCATCGACGCTTACCGCGGGGCTGAGATCACCGGCCCCGGCATGACGCTCTCCGACTGGATGGATATCTGGTTCGAGGAATACGCCGTGCCGCGGCTTCGTCCGTCCACGCTCTCCGGCTACACAAACAGTATCAACAACCATATCCGCCCGGCGCTGGGCGAGAAAAAGCTGGGGAGCCTCAAGCGATCGGATATTCAGAAATTCTATAACGCGCTGAAGAAAAAGAAGGCGCGCGGCAATAAGACGCTGTCGGATTCCCACGTGCGCGGGATCCACATGCTGCTGCATGAAATTCTGGAAGCGGCGGTGCGCGAACGGCTGATCCCGAAGAACCCCACCGACGGCACGACGGTGCCGAAGTGCAACTACCCGCCCATGCAGGTGCTGAATGAAGAGCAGCTCGCCGTCTTCATGGAAGCAATCAAGGCCGAGCCGCTATGGTATGATTTCTTCTATACGGAGATCACCACCGGTCTGCGGCTTGGCGAGATCTGCGGACTGAAGTGGGAAGACCTGAACGAGACCGACGGTCGGCTGCGGGTGCGGCGTACCATTCAGAAAGACCACGGCGAGCTGCTCATCGGTGAGACGAAAACTGAAACCGGCATGCGCACGATCCTGCTGCCGCCCGGCACGCTGCACCTGTTAAAGGAGCGGCGCAAAAGCTATCCCACCGAGTGGATCTTCCCGAGCCTGCGCGATCCGCATCTGCCGGTCGCTCCGGGCGCCGCCTACCAGCGGCTGAAAACGATCCTGAAGGAAGCGGGATTGCCCGACATCCGCTTCCACGATCTCCGGCATACGTTTGCCACCCACGCGCTCACCGGCGGCGTGGATCCGAAAACGCTCTCGGGGATCCTCGGCCACACCAACGCCAGCTTCACGCTGGACACCTATACCCACGTCACCACGGATATGCAGCAGCGGGCTTCGGTTGTGGTAGGCGGATTTATTGACGATCTGCTGACGGAGGTGCAATAAGATGGCAAAAAAGAGAAAGGCGGGAGACGGAACGCTTCGATTAAGAAAAGACGGCCGCTGGGAGGGCCGCGTGGTGGTGGATTACGACGAAAAGGGGCTGCCCGTCACCAAAAGCGTCACGTCAAAATCGAAACAGGAGTGCCTGAAAAAGCTGGAGGATCTGAAAACCGCCTGCGGGGTGGTCACGGGCAAAGCAAAGCCGGACATGCCCTTCGGCGACTGGATGGATCTCTGGTACCGCACCTACTCCAAGCCCACGCTGCGGATCACCACCCAATCCTGTTATGAGGATCGCATTTATCTGCACATCATTCCGCATATCGGCAAGATCCCGCTGAACAAACTGACGCAGAGCGCCCTGCAGCAGTTCTACGCGGAGCTGAAAAAGAACGGGCGGCGCGTGAAGGTGGAACTGTACGGACCGGGGCTCTCCGACCGCATGGTGCGCGCCTGCCACACCACCTGTCACGCGGCGCTGGAGAAAGCGGTAGAAGAGGGACTGATCCCGGTCAATCCCTCGGTGGGCTGCAGACTGCCGCCGAAAAAGACAGCGGAGATGCAGGTGCTCACCAAAGACGAAATCCGCCGCTTCCTGATCCAGGCGAAGGAGAACGACTTCTTCGAGATGGCGCTGGTGGAGCTCTCCACGGGGCTGCGGCGGGGCGAGCTCTGCGCGCTGCAATGGGACGACCTGAACCTGCGAACCGGCGCGCTGCACGTGCGGCGGCAGGCGGTGCATATCAACGGCGGCCTGCACATCTCCGTCCCGAAAACCAAAAGCTCGGACCGCACGATCGTGCTGCCGCCCGCGGTCACCGCGGTACTGGCGGCACTGAAGGAAAAGACGGATTCCCAATGGATCTTTCCCTCTCCCGTGAAGGAGGGCGAACCGATGGACCCGCAAAGCGTCTACCGCAAGATGCGCAAGGTGCTGGATCGCGCCGAATGCAAGCAGATCCGCTTCCATGATCTGAGGCATACCTTCGCCACCATGGCGCTGGAAAACGGCATGGACGTGAAAACGCTGTCGGCCATCATCGGGCACGTTTCCTCCGCCACCACCATCGATATCTACAGTCACATCACGGACGCCATGCAGCTGCAGGCGGCCAACCGCATCGAAAAACAAATCGGCAAAGGAGAGGCGTTTGCCGAGACGGAAGCCCGCCGCGAGCGTGAAGCCGCCGAAAAAGAAAACCGGCCCGTTTGGACCGATTTTGAGGCAAAGAAGGGCAAGATCCGCAAATCCGGCACCGGCGGGATCTATCAGTTGAACGACCACCTGTACGAAGGCCGCTACACCCCCACCAACGCCCAGGGCAAGCGCGAGGTCCACACCGTCTACGCACAGACGAGAGAAGAAGTGGAACCCCTGTTGGAGGAAATGATCGAAGAAGTGAGGGAGCAAATAAAGAAGGAAAAAACAAACAATAAAAGAGAATAAAAAATGGAATTTTACGCTTTGCTGTTTACTTTTTTAAAAAATATGATAAAATATAAACAGAGGAGGGATTGACATGTTTAGTAAAAACTTAAAGTATTATCGGTTAAAAAACAAATTATCAAAAAAAGCCCTCGCAGAAATGATTAAAGTAACTCCCATGACGATCACTCATTATGAGAACGGAGATCGTATGCCTACTGCTGAGAACCTGAACGCTTTAGCTGGTGCGTTGGGCGTTAAAGTATCGGATTTCCTTGCTGTGCGAAATGGGAATCCTTCCTTCCATCATGGAGAGTTCAGAAAAACGACGTCTTTATCGCAAATGCAGCAGGAGTATATTCGGGAAAGCGTAGAGGAATACTTCAGCCGATTTTTGGATATCGTGGAGATCCTCGGGGGCGACGTGCTGCCGGAAGCTCCGACTTGTCATGCTTTGAAATTATCAGAGAATAACGAAGAAAACGCCAAAGAACTGCGTGAACACCTCGGTTTTGCAAAAAACGGCCCAATCGAAGACCTGATCGGCCAGCTTGAGAATAAGGGAATTCTTATATTTGAATGTCCTGTTGACTCTTCCTCTTTTTCCGGAATGAACGGATTTGTGAATGGCAGACCGTATATTGTATTTAACCCGAACATGAGCGCGGAACGGAATCGCTCTACGATTGCTCATGAGTTAGCGCATTTGATGTTTGATTGGTCTGTACAGACGGCAGAAAACGAGGCAGAATCAGCGACGGCAATCAGCGGCGCCTTTCTGTTTCCTAAAGATGATGCCGTCAGGGAGCTTGGCGTCAGACGGTCTGTGATATCCGGGGAAATGATCATGGTTGCTAAGGAATACGGCATATCCATGATGATGCTGGTTAAGAGAGCAGAGGTATGTGGAATCATCAGTGATTCCGTAGCAAAAGGCTTCTATATTACTGCTTCCAGAAACGGTTGGAAAACGAACGAGCCGAGCCGCATCAAACCGGAAAAACCGGAGCTGTTTGAACAATTGGTTTACAGGGCGGTAAGTGAAGAAGAGATCAGCCTGCAGCGCGGCGCAGAACTGCTTCAAAAACCGTATACTGAGGTGGCGGCCATGTGCCGTTTGAGCGAGGTATGACGGATTCAGTATATCAGCAGCGATACAAATGTGTGGATTGATTTTTCGGTGATCGGCCGATCTCAATATCCGTTTCGTCTCCAATATACTTATATCATGCACAAGGACGCAGTGACGGATGAACTCCTTTCTCCGCCTGGGTTGGGAGAGGAATTGGTATCGTACGGCTTGCAGCCTGTTGAGATTTCAATCGAGGAATTCGTCCTTGCTCAAAGCTACGGTGAGCGCTATAAACGGCTTTCGACATATGACAGGATTGCCCTTGCGATAGCAAAAACAAGAAATATTATTCTTCTGACGGGTGATAAGGCGCTTCGCAACGCCGCCGCGCAAGAGGACGTAAGTTTTATCGGAACTTTGGGCATTCTTGACCAGCTCAAAGAAACCAATTCCATTACGCTTGAAGAATACCGGTACTGCATAGAACAACTGTTGCAGCATAACGGAAAGGACGTCCGCCTTCCGGAGGCGGAATTACGCCTCCGGCTCAAGATTTAAGAACAGTTCATTTCTATTCTTGGTGTTCGCAAAAGGGTTTTATCACAAAAAACATGGAGCAAAAAGGTGATATTTGCAAATGTTTTGCAAAAAAGCATGTTTTACTTTAGGTTTTTGAATGTAAAATGCTGATGTCCATTTTCAGAGATTACCTCCCCTTTTTTTGGACCGCATAAACAAAGAAAAAGGAACTCGCCTGAAAGCATCACTTTCAGGCGAGCCTTTTATATGATTGTTGAAAAAAGTAGAATTGCTGTTTTGGATGATTGTTAGCCACAAAGCGCAACCTCCGCAAGTCCGGCACCGGCGGGATCTATCAGTTGAATGACCACCTGTTTGAAGGCCGCTACACCCCCACCAACGCCCAAGGCAAGCGCGAAGTCCACACTGTCTACGCACCGACGCGAGAGGAAGTGGAACCCCTGCTGGAGCAAATGATTGAAGAAGTCCGCAAACGAATCAAAAATGATAAAAACAGCAAAAACTGATAATAGACCTTTTTTACTATCACCCAAGTGATAGTTTTTTGTTTATCGCTTGACTTTCTATCACTCTGGTGATATTATATTAGTAAGATTGGAGGCGTTAACAATGGATAAACGGATCACAATATATCATGGTTCTCAAAGGATTGTTGCTGTACCCACTTTTGGAGAAGGAAAGAAAAACAATGATTTTGGATTGGGGTTTTATTGCACCGAAAGCAATGACCTTGCAAAAGAATGGGCTGTTTCTTCTCTGCGCGACGGTTTTTCCAACCGCTATACGTTGGACACGGAATTCTTGAATATCTTACGTCTTAACAATCCTGATTACACCATACTTAACTGGATGGCTGTTCTTGTTGAGCACCGGCTGTTTACAATAAAGACGCCCATCGCAGGAAGGGCAAAGCAATATTTGATCGATCACTTTCGTGTCAATGTGAATGCATACGATTTGATTATCGGTTACAGAGCCGATGATTCATATTATGATTACGCTGAAGCGTTCTTAAACAATGGGATTACTGTGGAGCAACTGTCAAGAGCAATGCAACTCGGAAAACTCGGAGAACAGATTGTACTCAAATCCAAATTTGCTTTTTCAAAAATAGAATATGAAGGATTTGAACCGGCGGAAAAAGATATCTATTATGTTCTTCGTAAGGCGCGAGATGACGATGCAAATCGGACGTATTTTTCATTGCTAGAAGAATCATCAGACGGCCTATTTATTCAAGACATTATAAGAGGAGGCATTACAAATGATGACCCACGCATACCGAGAAATCTATCTGAGTAAAGCGCAATCAGCATTGGGCGATGCTTTCGATTATGCTGTAAACACTTGTCATATACCGGGAGACACGTTTGTCAAGCTGTTTTCTGTCAGTTCCATAGGAAAACGGATGGAGGAAGGCGACCCCTCCGTGCTTGCCGGAAAAAGCGGAATCGAAATTGCCGGTGAAGTATTGATTGAAACTACCGGTGAAGCACCGGCGGAAGAACCACAGGAACGTTTCGGCTGTTCAGTAGAATACTGGATCGGATGGGCTGTAGCATATTATCAGTGGTTTTCATCCAGAAAATACAGTGATATTTTCAAAGCGCTGTCTTTTGAAGATCTTCAAAACATGTATTATCCCCTCCATGAAGCAGATATTACAAAATTTGTTGATGTTGCAGAAGAAAGAATAAGAGAGATCTTTGCAGACACTAATCTGAAACGTATCCGCACCGCTTATGGCTGCACGCAGGCTGAACTTGCCGATTTGTCCGGCGTAAGTCTTCGTTCCATACAGATGTATGAACAGCGCCGCAAGGATATTAACAAGGCAAGCACTGAATCTGTTTATCGTATTGCAAAAGTACTGGGCTGTTCAATCGAGGATTTGTTAGAGAAGTAATTCGATTATTTGTGCGCATAAACAAAGAAAAAGGAACTCGCCTGAAGCTATTGCTTTCAGACGAGTCTCTTATTGATACTGAAAAAAGAAGATATGCTGTTTTGACTGATCATTACCCCAAAAAGCAATCTTCGCAAGTCAGGCACTGGCGAGAACTATCAGTTAGGCGACCACCTGTTTGAGGGCCGCTGCACCCCCACCAACGCCCAGGGCAAGCGTGAAGTCCACACCGTCTACGCACCAACCCGAGAAGAAGTGGAACCGCTGCTGGAACAGATGATTGAAGAAGTGAGGGCACAAATAAAAAGAGAAAAATATAATAGATAATAAAGCAACGTTTTCTTTTTCGCATAATGGTTGAATGTTGACGAAATCGAGTTGGAGGTGTAGAATTATATCACAATGTAAAAATGAGGACAAAATAATGAAATACCTTCCTGAAAACTTGAAAAATGAATACGATTTTTTAGTAAGGAATAACCCGGATATTGAAGGATTGGATCATCCTTTAATCAATTTATCTGACACTTTTCAAGCGTACTATATTTTAGTCCATTTCTTTACTGATACTTCAAGTACAGACGAATCAGAAAAAATGCTTGTAGGGATACGTAGTATAGACCTTCTTGCATCTGCTCTTTGTAGACAAGTTGTCTCATATGATGGAAAAAGAAAGTATTCAAATCCTCTAGATATTTGTGCCACGCTTTTTTTTGGTCTTGTTAAAAACCATTCATTTTGTGATGGAAATAAAAGAACGGCATTATTAATACTATTATATCAATTACTGTTATTCGGTTACATTCCATGTGTATCATGGAAAGAATTTGAGAAGCTCGTTTTAAGTGTAGCTGCAAACAAATTAAAAGAAAATTATAGAAAGTATTATAAAAAGTTTGTAAAATTAGAAGACGCAGAAATACGGGTAATTGCATTTTGCCTAAAGCAGATGGTAAAGAAAAAAGATAACACGTATCATGTTTCTCCCAGCATGAAAGCGTTTTGCGTTGCACTTGAAAAAATGGGCGTTAAATATTCACAAGAAAATGGAAAAATAAAGTTCACTTATGTTGACAAGGGAGGTTGGAAAATTTTTAAACCAGAAGAGAGGAATTATTCAACGTCTTTTGGAGGATGGACTAGAACGGTTGGTTCTAAAAAAGCTAGAGATATCTTATCTGGACTAGGGTTATATAATCAGTTTTCTTCATATGAAGCGCTTTTGGAGGGAATTGAGCCCATGTATGACTTGGTAGATAAATTTAAGGAACCATTACGAAGACTTAAGGATAAATGATTCTTGTCCCTCTGTTAATGTTCATTGTAGTATTATTGCTATGAAAACCCGCCTGAAATCGTCGATTTCAGGCGGGCTTTTGGTCGGAGTGAAGGGATTTGAACCCCCGACATCTTGCTCCCAAAGCAAGCGCGCTACCAACTGCGCTACACCCCGATGATTTTTTTATGTGGTCGCCGTTGTGGTCAAACATGTGGTCAACGGCGGTTTTTTGATGGGTTTATGATTTTTTGTGATGGACGGAACTGCAGGCGTGTCAACGGTTCCCGGCGTTGGCGGTTTGGTGAGAGGCGGGAAAGCGTACACGCTCCCAAAGCAGGCGCGCTACCAACTGCGCTACACCCCGGCGGCAGTTTGCATCATATCACATTTTGAAAGCGGTGTCAAGCCGTAAAAACCGAGGAAACCGGCGGGCGGCGTCAAGTCGTAAAAGCCGACAGAAACCGTCTTGCGGCGTCGGCGTCAGCCGGGTCGGGGATCTCGGCGGTAAAGCCGAGCAGGTCGTCCCACCGAAAGACGAGGGCCAGCGGGTCCTCGGCAAAACGCACCCCGGACGCGTCGGCTTTTCGGATCGTCCAGCCCGTGCGGTCGCTTACGCGCAGCAAAAATTCCACAGGGCCGCTGTCGGCGTCGTCCGCCCAGGCGTCAAAAAGCGCCTGTTCCCACCCGGCGTCCCCCGCGTCGCGGATCGAAAACAGCGTTTTATCTGCGTGAAACGGCGCGTCGTCAAGGCGGTACTGAAAATCCGGGCGTCTGTCCATGGCCGTCACTCCAGCAGATCCAAAAAGTCCGGGTCTGCTTCAAACGTCATGCGGTTGCCGGTGACGGGGTGGGGGAAGGAGAGGTAAGCCGAAAACAGGGCCAAAAACGGGCAGCGGTCTTTGGCGCCGTACTTGCCGTCGCCGAGCAGCGGCCAGCCGCGGGAAGAAAACTGTACGCGGATCTGGTGGGTGCGCCCGGTTTTGAGCGTGACGAAGACGAGGGAGGCGTCCCCGTAGGGGGTCTCGCCGTATTTCAGCCGCTCGTAGGTCAGGTACGCCTCCTTGACGCCGCGGCGTCCGGTGGATACGACGTAGCTTTTGTTGCGCGACGCGTCCTTAAAAAGCAGATCGAAGCACTCGCCGGTCTCCTCCGTTTTGCCGTGGACCAGGGCGAGGTACTTTTTTTCAAACTGCCCGTTTGTCACGGCGCGGGACAGGGCGGCGGCCGCCTCCCGCGTTTTGGCGTAGACCATCAGCCCCGCGGCGGCGGTGTCAAGCCGGTGGACGGGGTAGTAGGCTGCGCCCCCGTCCTCCTGCGTCAGCAGCTCCGGCATGCCGGTCCGGGGGTTCTTTTGCTCCAACGTCGCGTTTTCGCTTTGAACGCCCGCGGGTTTGGCACAGACGACGACAGACGCGTCGGAATAAAATATGCGCATGAGACGGCCTCCCCGGTTTTGTGGATTCTGTTCATATTGTAATACAAATTTTGTTTAAAATCAACCGCGAAGCCCGGTAAAATGTGATAGGAATATTGCAGTTGTGTTAATCTTTTGTTCATAACTGAAATATGCTTGCAAAATCCGAAAGAATTTGGTATGATTACTATGCGCCGAAGTGTATCTTTGGCTCCGATCCAAAACAGGAAAAGGAGATTTGATTATGCGTTACGAACCCATTGACGATCCCGGCATCGCCGCGGGCGCCGAAAAACCCAAGACCGAAAATCACGAAGGCGAGGAAATCGCGGGCAGAATTACGTCTTTTGCGCTGGACTTTACCGGCATTATCGAGACGTTCAAACAGTTCTTTGAATGGCTTGCCGGCCTGTTCAAAAAATGATTAAAACAGAACCACGTTCTTTTTAATAATCTACTTTACGGAGGTGAAATCCATGTCCATCACTGAGACCATCGAGAAGTTCGGTCTTTTCCTCAAGGAAATCGCGACCTACATCAAGGAGATCTTTGACGCGATCAAAAAGGCTCTTGACAAATAAGGAGAGCTGATTTTATTTATTTTATTTAAGGAGGTGAAACAATCAATGCCTGAAAACAACAATACCAACGACGTCGTGATCGATAGCGAGTATTCTTACATCCAGAGCTTTATCATCTTCCTGAAGGAGATCGTTGAGATCATCACTGGTCTGTTCGAGAAGCTCGGCAGCCTCGGCAAAAAGGACGCTCAGGGTGAATAAGAACCTATTGCTATTTAACACAGATCTGTATTAAAAAAGACGCTCCATCCGGAGCGTCTTTTTTTGCGGCACGGGTAGCACGGCGCACCTGCGCCGTCTCTTGTACCGCGGTGTGGGAGGGGTCGTCCCGGATGATGCTGAAAAAACCGGATATGTGCCTCGGACGATCCCGTCTCGCCTGCCGGCTCGGTCGGCGCTTCGGCTTCGCCGAGGT
>CAMVBD010000021.1 GCA_947165615.1 uncultured Clostridia bacterium
CTCCTCACCGGCATGAAGGGCGAGACCGTGGTCGCCGCCGAGGGCATGGGCTATATCGTGCGCCTTGCCGACGGCAGCTTTGCGATCATCGACGGCGGCATGGGCGACCCGGATCATGTGGATTCCGATAAACTGATGGGCATCCTAAACGCCCAAAAGCCCGAAAACGCCGAAAAGCCCGTGATCGCGGCGTGGATCTTCACCCACCTGCACGGGGACCACATCGGCGTGTTCAACTGCTTTTCGCTGGACCACCACGACGACGTGGTCATTGAGCGGTTCTATTTCAACTTCCCCACGGAGGAGCAGACCGCCGCCTCCGATTCGCCCTATATGCTGGACGACTCCATTTACCGCTATACGCAGTTCAAGAAAAACCTTGCGGAGTTTTACCCGGACGTCCCCGTGGTCAAGCCCCATTCCGGCGGTCGATTCGCGGTGCGAAACGCCGCGTTCGAGGTGCTGTACGCCTATGACGATCTCTATCCCAAAACGATCTTAAACGGCGGCATGAACGAGTGCTCCATGCTCTTCAAAATGACAGTCGAGGGACAGACGGTGCTGTGGACCGGGGACTTTGCCTTCAACGCCACGGACCTTGTGCTCAGCGAATACGCCGGCGCGCTGCGCGCGGATATCCTGCAGCTGGCGCACCACGGCATGAACGGGACCGTGGCGCTGTACAAGGCCGTCGACCCGACCTATACGCTTTTGCCCGTGTGGGAGGGCGGCCTTGCCGAAATGCTCGGCAAAGAGCAGAACCGGTGGCTCGTGAAGAGCGATAATATGCGGCAGCTCATCGCCACCTGCTGCGGCACCTGGACCGTCCGCCTGCCCTATACCCCCGGCCCCGGCACGTTTGAGCGCATCCCCGCCGACGATACCGTCTACCCCGCCTATCCGGCGCTTCTGGGGGAATAAAGGCCGGGGAACCCCGCGCTTCTCCCGTGTCCGGCCTTTCCCACGATCACATCGCTTCCCGAAACACAAAGAAAAGCCCCCGGCTTTGGCTGTTTGCCGCTGCCGGGGGCTTCGTGTCGCTATGTCGGATTGGGAATCGTTTGCCTTCGGATTTTCCGGGCCCTCCCGATCCCTCGGCAGGGAAGGGGGTCCCTTTTACCGAACAAACGCGCGAAGAAGCAGAAGATATGATGGAAGAAATGAACGATGCCGCCCCGGAAGCCGGTGTGGGGTTTGCCGCACCATTTGCAGGCGGGGTCACCCTGCGAAGGTGCGTCCGGCGTGGGGGGTCGGGCTCGTCGGGGTTCGAAGGCTCTTCCGGCTCGCCGGGCGTTCCTGCCGTTGCGACCGCCGCCTTCGCGGCGTTCAGCGCGTCGTCAAGGGCTTTTACCGCCGCGTCTACTTCGCTTTGGCTTTCGTCGGTGATGGCCTGCGCCGCGCCTTTCGAATGTGTTTTCTCTTGAAATTCGGGAATATAATCTGTATGACTGCGAAACGGTTTTCCCATCCTGCGGATCTTTTGAAAAAGGGGAATAAGAATGGCCATTTCCGTTGGGCGTACGTGGGGTGCGGCCGCATTGCCAAAAACACGGCGCGAAGCATTCTGAAGGGCGGGCACGCGATTACGGCGGTGTATGCCAGAACCTTTGAAAAAGCGCTGGCGTTTGCCGAAGCCTGCGGGGCAAAGGCGTATAAAAGCTTTGACGAGCTGCTGTCCGCTTTCGTCTATTTCCGGTATAGGAACAAGCGCTTCCCCAAAGAACGGGAGGCCTTCTGACCGGTCTTTCCGCCCCGTGCGCAACGGTCCTTTTGCGCCTTCCGTGCTTTGCGGTTTCCGTTTTTTTTCGCGGATTGCGGAAACCGTTGCAAACGACGGGGAAATGGTGTATAATGCATGCCGCCGTATGAAACAACACAACGGGAGAGCTTCCCGCGGAAGACAGAAGGAGAGAAACGGATGAACGTTTATGATTTCGACGGAACGATTTTTTATTCGGATTGTTCCATCGGCTTCGCTCGCTGGTGCATGCTGCGCCATCCGAAGCTGTGGGTCACGTATTTTCCGCGCGTTGTGAAAAGCCTGATCCTTTACAAAACGGGGAAGATCCCGAATTATCTGATGCAGCGCAGAATGTTCGGATATCTGACGATGGTGGACGATTTTGACGAACAGATCGAGCGCTACTGGGATAAGTATGAGAAACGGATCTCCGCCTGGTATCTGGCGCAGAAAAAGCCGGACGATCTGATCATCAGCGCGTCGCCCTCTTGCATCATCGGGCCGATCGCGAAACGCCTCGGCGTCAATTTCATGGCCTCGGACTTCGACCGGGAATACGGGGTTTTCGTGAATAACATGATGTACGCGAAGGAAAAAGCGAAATATATCATCGATCACGGCTTCCCGATGATCGAGAATTTCTATTCCGATTCTCTGGCCGACACCCCCCTTGCCCTGTGCGCCGAAAAAGCGCATCTCGTTACGAACAGGGCGAGCACGGTGGTCGACTGGCCTCAGCTGGATCCGGCGACGCTGGAAAAGGTGAAAAAGAAGATCGACACCGGCTGGAACGTGCATCTGAAGGAATAAGAACGAAGAAATACAAGAAAACCTGTCGCGATCCGGTCCGCGGTTCTCCACGGACCGACCCGACAGGTTTTTTTCTGTCTGACAACGCGCTCAGTTGAGCAGCGTGGTCGTCATTTCCAGAAGCTGCAGATCCGTTCCGAGATCCCTGAGGACCGCGACGCCCGTTCCGATCCTGGTGATCCAGCGCTTTTGCTCACCCTTCAGGTTTTCCGCTTCCCTGAGATGGAGAAGCGGCAGAAGCGGCAGATGGTACAGCGCCTCGCCGATCCCCCACTCGTTGGGGTTGACCTGATACAGCCGGAAACGCAGGGTGCAGGTCTCCTCGTCGACGGACTCGACCAGCGCGAAACGGATCCGGAACGGGAATTCCTCGGCGGGATAGGGCGGCGTATTCAAAAAGCGGCCGTCGCGGTAAACGCAGCGAAAGACCTCGCCCTCCTCCAGCATCACGCTGTAATCCTCCCGGTCGGGGGACAGGGTCCTCCCGAACAGGGCGTCGAGCGTTTCGTTGACCTCAGTGAGCGTCAGAGAGCGGGCAGGCCCGTCGCCGTCCTCCGTCTCAAGGATGGACTCCGGATCGTTCGTCTCGCGGTAACGGAAGGCAAAGCGCACGAGCTCGGCGTCGTCGTCAAGATCCGTCGCGGTGTTTTCGATCTCCTGCTGGACGATGGAGGTGAGAAAGCGGTTCAGCCGTTCCTTTTCCGCGCCGATCATCGTCATCGGGTCCTCGGACAGGTCGCGCTCCGTTTCGGACTCCGTTGTGTCGGACTCGGAGGCCTGTGCGGTCGTCCCGGTGTCGCTCGTCCCGGCGTCATCGGCAGGGCTTTGTCCCCCGGACGCGTCCTCCGTAGTCTGCGGCGTATTTTCGCCGCGGTCGACGAGGTATTCGATCCCGAAGCCAACCGCTGCCAGCAGCACGGCCGCCGCGGCGACGGCGAGGATCTTTTTGCCGCTGAGCTTTCCTTTCTGTCGTTCCATATCAAAAACTCCTTTCTTTTCCAAAGACCGTGTGTTTCTGTAATCCGTGGGACGCCTTAAGCGTACGCCGTTTTATTCTCCCATTCCGTCCAGCGGGGATCGGCGCGCATCTCGCGCCCGACGCGGTCGGCCTCGGGCACGTCCCAGAACGGCCAGAGCTCGGGAAGTTCCGGCGTCAGTCTGCGGCCGAAGGCGCACACGAGGGGCTTTGCGTATCGGAGCAGCGGGGAGGCGTAGGCCTCCATGTGGGCTTCTTCGTCGAACCGTTTTGAAAACGCAAGCGCCTGATCGAGCGACGCGAACGCCCCGTCCTTTTCGCCCGCGAGCCAGAGGTAATACGAGCGCAGCAGATAGATGCTCCCGATCGTGCCGCACAGTCTGTCGAAATCGCCCTCGGTAAACACGAGCCCGTACATCGCGACGGCGTTTTCGAGCAGCGCGGCGGCGGTTTTCGGCGGCATACTGCGGTCGGCGCGCACGATCGCGGCGATCAGGTCCGTGGCGCAGATCAGAGTCTCGATCAGCGCCTCCCCGCTTGCCGCAACGGCCTCTTTGCCGTCGAACGCGTTGATCCGCAAAAACGGTCTGGACCCGTTCAGATCCGGCGCGGAATCGGCAAGGAGCGCCGCCTTGTCGTGCTTGCCCAAAAACTTATACAGCTGCGAGAGCTCCCGCACGGCCATATTGCGCGGATCCCCGCTGTTGAGGGACGGCAGAAGCTTTTCATACAGCTTCACGGATTCCTGCCATTCGGGATAGGTTTGGTGCCGCTCCACGTCGCAGACCTCGAACCCGTCGGCGCTGTCGACGTGGTATTCGCCCCGGCGCACGCTTCCGGCGTTATAAAGGACGGAAGCCAGCGCGGCGGCCAGCTTTTCGTTGCCCGGGAATTCGATCGCGGCCTCCCGCGCGAGCGCGATGCACGCGTCAAGGTTGACGTCCTTCCCGTTGTTCATCCGGTTCATCCGGGTGATCTCGCCGTACATCGCGTCGATCTTTTTCGTCCGCTCGTTGTCGTAGCCGAACAGCTCGTCGATGGAAACGCCGAAATAGTTCGCGATCGAGGGGATCAGCTCCATATCCGGACAGCAGAGCCCTTTTTCCCAACGCGACACCGCCTGCGCGGTCACGCCGAGCTCGCCCGCGAGCGCCTCCTGCGTCCTGCCGTCGCGCAGCCGGAACTCTCTGATCCGTTCTCCCAATACGATCATGACCGTTCTCCTTTGTTTTTTTTGAGGGGCGCTTTTTCCTTTGTCTGTAATTTCATTCTACCGTATCCCGGCGGAACGGTCAATTATCAATTGATTGTTTTCTATTCAATTTTTTGTTGAGTGGATATGCCCGCAAAGCAAAAAACGCTTCGGGGCCGAAAAGGGCGCGCCGGGAGACTGTCCGCTTTCAGGATCCCGGCAAAGCCGAGCCTCCTGTTCCGTTTTTTGGATTTGCGGTTCCCGCTTCCGGGCGCAAGCCGAATTTAACAGTTGTTTTTTTGAATAAGTCTGTGATACAATGGAATACAGTATAAAATCAAAATTGGATTCATAGAACTATGAAGAATGGGCGGAACGAGAAAAAAACGCGTTCCGGCGCAGGAGATCCGCGCCGGAAAAACGGTGTCCGCGTTCGTCCCGCCGGAAGACACAAGAGGCTGTATGCGCATTATGGACGAATGCCGCAAGCAACTGGGACTCAGATACCCGTTTGAATAAAAACCGAAAGGAGAGTGCCGCTATGCCTGCCGTACTGCCAGCGCTTTTCACGCATCCGTGCATTCACAAAAGAAGCGCGCCGATCGTTTCCGCCGCCGACCTGCCGTACCCCTCTTCGCTCGTGTTCAACGCCGGCGTCATCAAGTATCGGGGCGAATACGTCATGGTCTTCCGAAACGACTACGGGACCGACCGGGACGCCTATGAAAACCGCGGCGTTCGCTTTGCCGGGACCTCGGTCGGCGTCGCCCGCAGCAAAAACGGCGTGGACGGCTGGGTGTTCGACCCCGTCCCGCTCATCGACTCCAACGACCCCGAAAAGGACCCCGAAACGCAGCGGTTCTACGACCCCCGGATCATCCAAGTCGAGGACCGGCTCCTTTTGTGCCTTGCCATGGACACGCGCCACGGCATCCGGGGCGCCATCGGCGAACTGTCGGCGGATCTGCGCTCGTGGAAGGTTCTCAGCGCCAGCGTGCCGGAAAACCGGAACATGGTGCTGTTCCCCGAAAAGATCGGCGGGGAATACGTGCGCCTCGAGCGTCCCATGCCCGTGTACAGCCGGGGCCGCGACCGGTTCGATATCTGGCTGTCGCGCTCGCCCGACCTTGTCTATTGGGGCAGGAGCGAGCTGGTCCTCGGCGTGGAGGACGTGCCCTTTGCCAACGACAAAATCGGCCCCACGGCTTCGCCGATTAAAACCGAAAAAGGGTGGCTGACGCTCTTTCACGCGGTGGACCGCGACGAGACGCGCGGCAAAAACGGCTGGGAAAGGCAGTGGACCAAGCGCTACACCGCGGGGCTGATGCTTTTGGACCTCGAAAACCCCGCGAAGGTGCTGTCCGTCTATAATGAGCCGCTCATTGCTCCCGACACGCCCATCGAAACGGACGCGGGCTTCCGCGAAAACGTGATTTTCCCCTGCGGCATGGTCGCGGAGGACGACGGGACCGTCAAAATCTACTACGGCGCGTCGGACACCTGCGTGTGTCTTGCCGAGGCCAGAACGGACGAGCTCTTATCGCTTTTGGTCTGACAAAAAGAAAGGGGAATCGCCTGATGAAACACAAAAAACGGATCCGTATTCTTGTGCTCGCCGCTGCGGGGCTGTTGCTCGCCGCGGGGCTGACGCTGGGCGTCCTTGCCTATAACGGGCTTCTGGGCGCGTACCATCCGCTGCAAACGCCGAAGGACGGGCAGGTCCGCGTGGCGTGCGTCGGGGACAGCGTGACCTACGGCTTCGGCATCCCGGACCGGAGCAAAAAAGGCTATCCCGCCGCTTTGCAGGCCCTGCTCGGGGACGGGTACTGCGTCAACAACTACGGCTATTCCGGCCGAACGCTGTGCCTGCTCGGCGACCGGCCCTACCGCGTGGAAAAGCTTTGCACCGAAAGCCGGGAATTCCTGCCCGATATCGTGGTGCTCATGCTCGGCGCAAACGACTCAAAGCCCTATAACTGGAACGCGACGGTCGGCGGCGAACAGGTCTATCCGGCGCAGTTTGAAAGCGACCTCAGGGATCTGATCGCCCTGTACCGGGATCTCCCTTCCTCCCCGAGGGTCTTCGTTATGGGGCCCCTGCCCGCCTACGCCGATAAAAGCGGCAAGGTGCGCTATGATATTCAGCCGGACGTCATTCAGGATGAGGTCCGCCCGCTCGTGCTCCGTGTCGCCCGGGAGATGGGCGTCGGGGTCATCGACCCATATCCGGCGTTTGAGGGAAAACCGGACCTCTTCAGCGACGGTCTGCACCCCACCGCCGAGGGCGCCGCTCTGCTTGCCCGGACGGTGTATGACGCGATTCTTGGTTAAAAATGGGACCCCTCCCGCCGGAGATCTGTCCGGCGGAAGGGGTTTTCTCCTGTCTGGATCAGGCCTTTGTCGATTTCGCTGCGGTCGGATCAAAGGTCTGCGGTTCATCACAACTTTTATGCTGCGCGTCATTTTGATGGTTGAATCGTTCCCTTTTCCCGTGTATAATAAAAAGCAGAATGCGCCGCGCTTTGTCCGCACGGCTGGGAGGCGGCAGTTTGAAAGAGATTACAGCCGAACGCGGCGAAAACAAAACGACCCTGTTCCTTGCGGGACGGATCGACTCCGGCAACGCCGGGGCGGTCGAGCGGGAGATTGCCGCTCTGATTCGCGGGCGGGAACGCCTCCCGCTTGTGATCGACGCCGGGGCACTCGCTTATATTTCCAGCGCCGGGCTGCGGGTGATCCTGCGGCTCAGAAAGGCGCGCCCGGACTTGAAACTTGTGAACGTCGGGCCCGAGGTCTACGAGATCTTTGACATGACCGGCTTTACCGAGATGATGGAGGTCGAAAAGGCATACCGCGTTGTGTCAGTCGTGGGGTGCGAGGTCATCGGCGAGGGCTTCAACGGCAAGGTCTACCGCATCGACGGGGACAACGTCGTCAAGACCTACAAAAACGCCGACGCGCTCGCAGATATCCGGCATGAGCGCGAGGTCGCAAGGCTGGCGCTGGTTCTCGGCGTGCCCACCGCCATCTCCTATGACGTCGTCAAGGTTGGGGACAGTTATGGTTCGGTTTTCGAACTGCTGAACGCAAAGTCCTTTTCAAAGATCCTTGCAAACGAGCCCGACCGCTTCGACTGGTGTGTTTCCGCGTACGTCCGAATGCTCAAAAAGATCCATTCGATCGCGGTGCCCGCCGGAAAGCTCCCGTCCATGAAGGAGAAAACGCTGGCGCTCGTGGGACGCGTCCGCGAGGCGCTTGAGGCGGAGCCGGGCGAAAAGCTTCTTCGGCTGGTCGAATCCCTTCCCGAAAGCGACCGCATGCTCCACGGCGACTTCCACACCAAAAACATCGTGCTGGCCGGGGACGAGGTGCTTGTCATCGACATGGATACCCTTTGTGTCGGCCTGCCGATCTTCGATCTCGTGCAGATGTATAACGCCTATATCGGCTATTCGGAGCTCGACCCCGAAATCGTTTTGGCGTTTCAGGGGTACCCGGCCGAGACCGCGAGACGGTTCTGGCATGAGACGCTGTCCGCCTATCTCGGCACGACGGACGAAGAGGCCCTTTCTAAAGCCGAAGAAAAAATCCGTATCCTCGCCTATGCCGACCTTATCGACTGGAGCCTGCGCTTTCCGTCCGGCGACAAAGAAGCGGACGAACGGCTTTTTTGTTACCGCCGGACCGCCCTGACCGCCCTGCTGCAAAAAACCGATACACTGCTGTTCTGATAACGAATTCAAAAAAAGGAGAATCAGATATGGAAGTTGTGATTCAAGCCGTCAAAATGCTGCTTGTGGTTGTATTTGCGATCAGCGGACTGTTTGTTTCCTATGCGCCCGAGGGCGGTGATTTTCCGCCGAGCGGGCCGGTCCCGGCGGGGGACCAAACGAAATATCTGCAAATCACGGCCGAGGACGAGGGCTTTGACATGTGGAACCCGGTCAAGGACCACGGCGGCTACCGCTACGGTCCGTCCATGATCCTGAATACCGACGGCAGCCTTGACGTATGGTGCGCCGCCAACGGCCCCGGCGACCTTGTGGACCTTGTGGCCTACAGGCGCCTTTGGGACGGTGGACGCAAGTCCTCAAAGGAGGTCGTGGCGCTCAAGCCCACGGCCGGCGCTTACGACGGGATGTGGACCTGCGACCCGGGCGTTGTCAAGTTCGGCGGGTATTATTACATCGGCTACACGACGACGCTCGACGAGCGGGGCGTCGCGAACGTCATGTGCGTCGGGCGCAGCAAGACCCCATACGGACCCTATGAAAAATGGACCGGCAGCGGGTGGGGCGCCGAGCCGCAGCCCGTTGTGGATTACACCGGCGACCCGGAGCAGTGGGGCGTCGGCGAGCCCGCCTTTGTCGTCAAGGACGATACGCTCTTCGTCTATTATTCCTGGTGCGACGAAAACGGCTGCACGACGCGCGTCGCCACCGCCGACGCGACGGACGAAAACTGGCCGGCGACCCTGGTCGAACGCGGCACCTGCATCCCGGCGAAGGACGGCGGCGACTCCGCGGACGTCAAGTATGCAGACGAATTCGGCCGTTTTGTCGCCGTGTACACCGAAAAGCGCTTTTCGGACGACAGTTACGTCGCCGTCTGGGAGTCCTTTGACGGCATCACCTTCCGGCAGAGCGGCTTTGTCAAGGCAAACACCGCCAGACAACTCCACAACTGCGGCATTTCCGGCCGCGCGGACGGGCACATCGGCGTCGGCGACCCCGTGTATCTCTCCTACGCCTACAGCGGCGCGGGCGGCTCCTGGGGGAACTGGTCCACGCGCCTGCACACCGTAAAACTGTCGCTTTCGGACGCGCCCGCCGACGACCCGGACGCGGTCCGGAATGCGGATACCGCCGTGACGCACAAAAAGATGCGTCTCATTCCCGAAATCATCACCGTCAAAGCCGAAAAACAGAGCTATACGCTGGAGGAAAAAAGCCAAAAGGTCTGGGCGATGGCTCTGGATTCGGACGGCTTTGTCTTTCCGGTCTTTTTCGGCGTGACGTTTGACGGCTATGACCCTGCCGTCGTGGAGATCAAAGGCGGCCGGCTGTACCCGGTCGGCGCGGGCACGACCCGCGTGTATCTGCACTGGCACGGCTTTTCGGGCGACTTTACGGTCACGGTCAAGTAATCTGAGAAACAAATCGGGAGGAAAGGAAGGCGCGAAACGATGAAACTGACCTGGTACGGGACGGCAACCGTCGGGCTGGACGACGGGGAGACAAAGCTCCTGTTCGACCCCTTCGTCCGCATGAACCGCCGTCTGGAAACGACGCCCCTCGAGGGCTTTTGCGGCTTTGACGCGGTGCTGGTGACGCACGGGCACCTCGACCACATCTACAGCATCCCTTCTCTCATGCAGGCGGACAAAACCGTTCCGGTCTACTGCACCGAAACGCCGAAAAAGACGCTCGTTTCGCGCGGTGCGCCGGAGGAGCGCATCCGCGTCGTCCGTCCGGGCGACGAGCTGCGGTTCGGAAGCTTCACGGTAAAAGTCTGGCAATTCCGGCATATCGTGTTCGACCCTATTTACATCCTCACCGTGGTGCCGAAGTGCGTCGTCATG
>CAMVBD010000022.1 GCA_947165615.1 uncultured Clostridia bacterium
ATAATATATTTGAACATTTGAATAACTGTTCAATTGTTCGTATATACGATTGTTCGGAATTTGTCAATAGAAAAATGAAAAAAAAGGCCAGAGGCCAGGGGGCGCGGGAAAAAGCGAAAGCTTATCTTTCAATTCGGTTGTTGAAACATCTTGTAGGGGCCGACGCCCACGGCGGCCCGCAACGGAATGGGTCAAGATGTTCAGGGCGACGAACCGGGTAAAGAACGGATTTACTGTTCTTTTGTTTAATCGTCGATTCGCCGTATTCGGTCATATATACTCATTACCCGCGGGCCGCCGAGGGCGTCGGCCCCTACCAAGCCTCTGCGCCGATCGAGCCGGAAGGCGAGAAGCGGGCCGCCGAGGGCGTCGGCCCCTACAAAAGGAAATGCGGAGCCGGATTTTTTGCAATGCCACGAGCCACGAATCACGAGCCACGAGCCACGACCCACGAGCCACGAGCCACGAGCCACGAAAAAAGACCGCCGGAGCGGTCTTTTGAAAAGTTGTTATCGGAAACTTCTGAGAAAGTTGACGGCGGTTTCGATGTCCTTTGCGGGGTCGTCGCCGACCTCGCGCTCGATGGTCAAAAATCCCTTGTAGCCGATGTCCTCGAGCGCGGCAAGGTAATCCTTAAACGGGACGCTGCCGGTGCCGAGCGGCACCTCCTCAAAACTCGGGGAGGTGACGAGCGGATCCTCCCGGATGCCGTACACAAGTTCGGGATCGCGGTCCCAGAGCTTGACTCCGTCTTTGGCGTGGGTGTGGACGATGTAGTCCCTGAGGTTATACACGGCCCTGACGGGATCGTCGCCGGTGACCATGACGAGGTTTGCGGGGTCGAGATTCACGCCGACGCCGGTGGAATGCAGGGAGTCGAGAAACGCCTTCAGAACGGCCGAGGTCTCGGGTCCGGTCTCCACGGCAAAATGCGCGTCGATGGAATCGGCGTATTCGGCGAGTTCCCCGCAGGCGGCCTGCATGATTTTGAAACGCGGGTGGTCGGGGTCCGCCGGGACCACGCCGATGTGGGTCGTGACGATGTTGGTCTCGAGATCCTTTGCGAGATCCAGAATGCGCTTGGACTGCTCGATGAGACCGGGGTTTTTCTCGGGGCGGTGGAAGCCGCAGCCGAGGTCGCCGCACAAAGCGGAGACGACGAGGCCGTTGGACTTGACCATGTCCAGAAGCTCGCGCCGGCCGGCGGGCGTTAACTGTTCGGGCGAGAGTTTGCCGCGGGTGGCGTAGATCTGTACGCCGTCGGCGCCCAGCGCCGCCGCTTTTTCGAGGGCGGTACGGATGTCGGTGCGGAAACTGTCCGTAATGATGCCGATGGGGAAAGGATACATGCTGTTGACCTCTTTTCGGAAAGGAATTTACGCTTTTTTCTTGGTGATCGTCAGAATGACCGCGACGCCGACGCCGACCACCGTTGCAAGCAGCAGCAGGATGAAGAGCACGGAACCGGTGGAACCGACGGAGCCGGAAGCGGGCGCGTTCGGCGCGACGTCTTCCACGTCGTAACGCACGCCCTGATTGGGGTTCGCGGGATCGGCGGGATAGACCGTTGCGGGCGCTTCATACGGCGCGGTCGGGGCGGTGGAACCGGGAATCGTGGAGCCGGGGACCGTGGAACCGGGCGTCGTGGGGACTGTTGCGGCGGGATCTGACGGGAGCGCGGATCCGGGACCCGCGGGCGCGGTTATGACCGTGGGAAGCGTGGGACTGGACGGAACGGTCGGAAGCGCCGGATTGGACGGAACGGTCGGGAACACGGTGCCGCCGGGATTTGACGGCGTATAGGGAGACGTGGGGACCGTGGGGATGTTGGAATACGGGGACGTCGTCGGCGTCGTCGGGTTGACGGGCGTGACCGGCGTGACCGGCGTGACCGGGTTCGGATTGTAATTCGGATCGTTCATCCGGCGGATGATCTCCGCTTTTTCGGCATAGGGATCCACGCCGAGGATCGAGGCGGCGGTGCGGCCGTGCGTCACGCCGACAAAATCAAGCGGGATGAGGTCCGCCATGGCGATGGAGCCTATGTCCGTCAGATGCGCGCCGTCCGGCGTAAAGGACGGGCACAGGGCGTAGGGGTCGGCAGGGTTTGCCAGCGGGAAGCAGTCGATGAAGCCGTCGGCCTCTTTGTTGGAGGTGATCCAGTCGTTTAACTGCTCGCACATGTCCTGCATGGACTGGGTCCACGAGACGTCGTCCGTCTGGCCGAGGAAGCTGCGCTGATAGCCCTTCCACGGGGAGTGTGTGAAGAAATAGATCTGGATGCCTTTTTGATGGCAGAGGGTAATGAGCGTCCGGTAGCCGGTAATGATCTGCTGCGGCGTGTAATGCGGCGTTGCGGAGCCGAGGGACTTGGAAAACTGGTGCAGGATGTCGTTGAGGCCGATTTTGACAAAGCAGTATTTGACGCCCGGAATGTCCAGCACGTCGCGTTTGAAGCGGTCGATGAGGGCCTGTCCGTAAAGGTTGCCGATGAGGCCCGAACCGTTGGAGAGCAGTTTGTTGCCGATGATGGCCTCATTGATGACGGAGACGTTTGTGGCCCCGGCGTCGATGATGCGCTTGGCGTAGTAGAGATAGGTGTCGTTGACAAGGGTGGAGTCGCCGATGAAGACCGCGCAGGAGCCCTCCTCCGAAGAGCGGGAGTCGACGCGCTCCAAAAACGGGATGGTATGGTAGGTGATGGTGCTGGAGCTGATATTGACCTCACCGGGATTTTTGAGTCTGACGTTGTTGACCGCGGAGATGGTGCCGTTGAGGACGCCGCCCGCCTGCATGAAGGTACGCCCGCCCGAAAGTCCGGAGCTCGTCATGTAGGTCAGATTTTTGAAGTGCATGGACACGCAGATCTCCTCGAGCGCCTTGGTCTCGATGTCGACGACGTCGCTGGTCACGCGGCCGCCGTTCGGCACGCTGACGGCGGTCTTTCCGCCGTTGAAGGTGATCGGCTGCTGCGTGCCGTCCACGATCTCGTCGTCGCCTTTTCCGGCTTTTGCGACCGAAAGTTCATGGATCGTAATGGGCGCCGCGCCGTACTGGTTGGCGAACACAAAGCGCAGAGCGCTGCCGCCTCTTGTGACCGTGAGACGGATGCGAAGCGTGGACCCGCCCGGAATCACGTCCTGCAGAGAGAGCTGCGAGATCTTGATGGAGCCGTTGACAAGCGACGAGCCCCAGACCGAGACCCAACTGTATTTGCCCGCGGCGTCCGCCGCCGGCGCGAGCCCTGCCGCGAATACGCCGAAAAACAGGAAAACCGTCAGGACCAAAGCCGTCCATTTTTTCATTTTCATCGGACATTCCCCTTTATATCAAAAATACGGGTATTTTTGGAGATAGATATACTTAATATCATTATACACGAAAGACGGGTAAAGTCAAGGGAAATGTTTGGGGGGCGCGGCGGTCCCGGCAGCCACGCGGCCGGTCCGTTTCCGTGCGCCATATAACGCCGCCAGCCACACCGCGCCGGTCAGCGCCGCGCGTACCGTGTCGTGGGTCGCGCGCCGAAAAAACCGCCTTCCGGGCGGGAAGACGGTTTTGTCAGTTCGATTCCGGGACGGTTACGCCGCTTCGGACGGGGCTTCTTCCGAAGGCGTTTCGGAAGGTTCCTCGGAAGGCTGTTCGGAAGACTGCTCGGTCGGGGCTTCGGCCTCGTCCGTCCGGGTGAAGGAGACGGCGTTCAGGGAGTCGGCGTAGACCGACAGCTCGACTTTGTCGCCGACGTTTAAGAGGACCGCGCGGTTTTCGGCGGTGGCGGTGACGGCGTAGAAGTCCGTTTCGCCCTCCAGGCGCAGATAGACGACCGTGTTGCCGGACAGGACGGCAGTGCGGATCTCGGCGATCGTGCCCGCGTGGGCCTCGGGTCCGTTTTCGGGATTCTCGGGGGTTGCGTCGGGGTTGTCGATGGGCGCGGCGGCGTCGAAGTCGAAATGGATCGTAATGGGCGTGCTCAGCGCGCCGAGGTTGCGGATATACTGCTCCAGACACGAGCGCAGGTTCATGTCCTGCGACGTGGGCGTGGCGACGACGGAATACTGCTCGACGTTGACCATGGCGTAGGACTTCACGACGTTGGAATTATCCTTGAGGGCCATATAGTAGGTCGGCTGACCGTCGATATTCAGAAGGATCGGGAAAGAGGCCTTGTAGCCGAAGTTCTGCACCTTGCCTTCCGCGGAAAGCTGGGCGGCGGCTTCGGTGGCGCCGGAGGTCTCGTAGAAATAGGCCTCCTTGGTGCGCTGGTTGATCAGGCAGAAGCCGAGGATGGAGTTGTCGCCGGTGACGGACGTGACGCCGGTGTACAGATACACGTCCTCGTCGATGGCAAGGAAGGAATACCCGACGCTTGCCTGCCGCACGCCGGTCTGGCCGAGGAAGGAGTTGATGAAGCCGTTTTCGTATTTGCCGTGATAATTATACTGCTCCACCAGCAGGTCGGCGTCGTAGGCCTGGTCGATCCACTGGATCTCGGAATCGTCGGCGGCGAACTGCTCCTTGCTGTAATACTGATCTTCGCCGGTTTCGGCGTCCACAAGGATGATGCCCTTGACGTCCTCGCCGCCGAGCAGGCCGATGGTCTTTTGGATGACCTCGACCACCCAGTACGGGCGGCCCGTGTCGTCGATCTCGAACGAGATCTCGCCGAAGATGTCAAAGGGATGTCTGAAGCGCAGATGGCGCACGAGATACTCGCCGAAATGCTCCGCGGTGGAGTACTTGATGTCGTAGTCCTGTTTGACAAGTTGAGCCTTCTGGGTGTTGAGGTTGACCATCACGTAGCCGGGAATGCCCTCATAGTCGCCCACGACGGAATTTTTGAACCATTTGAAAATATCGCCGTACTGCAGCGGATAAACGCGGTAGGGCTGGCCTTTGAAGTTGATCTGCGTGGAGTCTTCCAGCAGCAGCTCGAACTGAGATTCGAGCCCCAGTTCGGCAAAGCCGCCGAGCTGCTTGTCCGCCAGCGCGGCGGCGGCGTCCTTATCGATCAGGGCCACGTTATTGAAATCGCTCATGGAGTCGATGACGGTCACGGCGCTCTTGAAGTCTTTGGTCTCGTCGAGCGTGATGATCCTGGAATACCGCTTGGCGCGGAACACAGGCGCTGAAACAAGGTAACCGACCACCAGCACCGCCAGCACGATGCCGGCAAGAATGACCGGGATCAGGGAGCGGCGCTTGACGTAAGGCACGAATTCCGGTTTTTTGAACGCGCCGGACGTGATAAAGGAAGCGGCGACGTAGGAGCCGAGCACAAGGAAGATATAGAGATAGAACTTGTAATCCCCGAGATTTACGGCGGGCAGCATGAAATAGAAGCCCAGTACGGCCGTGAGCACCATGACGCCGAGGCTGATGCCGATTTTGAGAGCCGGTTTATCCGGCGGGATCAGAACGTCCTTGACGCTCTTTTTTTTGCCGTTGCCCGAAAAATCAACTTTGATAGGTTCCATGGAGACAACTCCTTTTTCAGATAATACAAAACCAGTATACCATATCCCGCAAAAAAGCACAAGCCCATATTTTTGGATTGCGTCTTGCTTTTTCAGCGGGGGACAAGTATAATGAAAAAGAAATACGCTGCGAACCACAAACCACGAAGGAGGCGCCTATGAGCCACTTTTTCGCCCTGTTTTCCAGAATGAAGCACATGGACCGCTGGGCTTTGATGCGAAACGTCAGCCGGGAGAATCTGAGCACCCACTCGCTGGACGTCGCCGCCGTCGCCCACGCGCTCGCCGTGATCGGCAACCGCCGCCTCGGAAAAGCCTACGACCCCGATTTTGCCGCGGCGCTCGGCATTTACCACGACATGCCCGAGATCCTGACCGGGGACCTGCCGACGCCCGTGAAATACTATAACGACGAGATCCGGTCCTCCTACGCCAAGATCGAGCAGGCCGCCGAAGAGGCGCTGCTGAACGCCCTGCCGGAGGATCTGCGGGACGACTTTCTGCCGCTTTTGAAGCCCGACACGACCCGTCCCGAGTATAAACTGATGAAGGCGGCGGACAAGATCTCCGCTCTCATCAAGTGCGTGGAGGAGCGAAACGGCGGCAACCGCGAATTCAGCCACGCGGAGGAGGCCACCCGCGAGGCCATCCGGGCGCTCGGCTGCGAGGAGGCGAACATCTTCCTCGACGAGTTTCTCGGCGGTTATGAGATGGTGCTGGATACCATTTTAAAATAAGGCCAGACGGAACGGCTGTCTCCATGCGAAAATGCAGAATGCAGAATACAGAATACAAAATGAAGGACGGGGGCTATGCCCCCGTACCCCCATTTTTTTCGTTGCCCCAACGCGACCCACGGGGACAAGTCACGAATCGCGATTTTAATGCGGCGCACCGCGCCGCCACCTCCATTTTGTATTTTGTATTTTACATTTTGCATTGAAAAGTGCCCCACGAACCACGAACAAATTACGAAAGGACCCTATTATGACAAACATGCAGGAACTTCTCCGCCGCATCACGGCGGCGCCCTCGGTATCGGGGACGGAAAACGCGGCGGCCGAGGTAATCAAAGACGTCTTAAAGGACACCGCCGACCGGTTTGAGACCGACGCGCTGGGAAACCTTAAGGCCGTTATCAACGAAAACGCCGAACCCGGCGTTATGCTGCTGGCCCACATGGACAAGATCGGTTACATCGTGACCGGGATCGACAAAGAGACCGGCTTTTTACGGATCGACAAGTGCGGCGGCTCCGACGCGCGCGTCGCGCCCGCCCTTCGGGTCAACGTCTACGGCAAAAAGACGCTGCCCGGCGTCATCATCAGCACCCCGCCCCACCTTGCGGGGCCTGACGCCGCCAAAAAAGCGCAGCCGCTGGACAAACTCGGCGTGGACTGCGGCCTGCCCTACGACGAGATCAAGGACCTCGTCTTCCCCGGCGACCGGGCGATGGTGGACGCCGGGTTTTATGAGCTGAATGAAAACCGCGTCTGTTCCCCGTTTTTGGACGACGTCGCGGGCGTCGCGGCGGCGATCCGCTGCGCGGAACTTGTCAAGGCTGCCGGAGGCGGACGCCGTCTCGAGTGCGTCTTTACGACCCGGGAGGAGGTCGGCGGGCAGGGCTCGACGACCGCGTCCTTTGCGACGAAGGCCGGGACTGCCATTGCCATCGACGTGTCCTTTGCCAAGGCCCCGGGACTGCCCGAGACCGTGGATTCCGCGCTCGGCTCCGGCGCCATGATCGGTTACGCGCCCGTTCTGCACAAAAGCCTGTCCGACCGGCTGCGCGAGCTTGCCGAGGAAAAGAACATCCCCTACACCGTGGAGGTCATGGGACGCTCCACCGGTACGGACGCGGACGAGGCCCTGACCGCCGCCGGCGGCAAGGTGACGGGGCTTTTGAGCATCCCGATCCGCAACATGCACACGCCCGTGGAGATCGCGGACGTGCGCGACGTCGAGGCCGTCGGCGCCCTGCTTGCGGCGTACGTTTTGGACGAATAAGGAGGGACGGACCATGAAAGAATTGCTGAAGACCCTTTGCGCCGTGGACGGCGCCTCCGGTCGGGAGACGCGCGTACGCGAAACGGTTTTGTCCCTGATCGGGGACGGGCATGACGTAAAGGTCGACCCGCTGGGAAGCCTGATCGTCAGCGTCAAGGGCAAAAAGCCCGCGAAGCACAAGGTCATGCTGTGCGCCCACATGGATGAGGTCGGCGTCATCGCCACGTTCATCACCGGCGCGGGGCTTATCAAATTCACGACTGTCGGCGGCATTCAGCCGGCGGCGCTGCTCGGCAAGACCGTGCGCTTCGAAAACGGGGTCGTGGGCGCCGTGGGCGTCAAGCCCGTACATCTGTGCGCCGGCGACGAGCGGCTGGCGCTGCCCGAAGTCAAGGACATGTACATCGATATCGGCGCCGAGGACAAGGCGGACGCCGAAAAACGGGTGCGCCCCGGGGACGTCGCCGTGTTTACCAGCGACTGGACCGAGATGGGCGACAAAATCCTGTCCAAGGCCATCGACGACCGCGCGGGCTGCGCCGTCATGGTCGATATGATCCGAAAGGGCGTGGAATACGACACGACCTTCGTCTTCAACACGATGGAGGAGGTCGGTCTTCGCGGCTCGAAGGCCTCGGCCTTTACCGTGGACCCCGAATACGCGATCGTGCTGGAGGGCACCACCGCCGCCGACGTCATCGGCGTGCCGGAGGCGGAGCGCGTGTGCGCGCTCGGCAAGGGGGCCGTGGTCAACTTTATGGACCGCTCCACCCTGTACGACAAGACGCTGTACGACAAGGCCTTTGCCGTAGCAAACGAAAACGGGATCGCCCTGCAGCCCAAAACCATGGTCGCGGGCGGCAACGACGCCGGCAGCATCCACGTCAGCCGCGGGGGCGTCAAAACCATTACGCTGAACGTGCCGACCCGCTACATCCACTCCCCTTCCTCCGTGTGCGATGGAAACGACCTGAACGCGCTCAGAGCCCTGGCGGAAAAGCTGGCGGAGGCCTTTGCAAGCGGTGACGCCTGAGTTCGTCTTTCCGGCGGGAGAAACCGCCGAAAAACTGAAGGTCTTTTGTGAAAGCGGGATCGCGGGCGCGGAGATCTATACGCTTCTCTGCGTTTCGGGCGGAAGTCTGCCCGAGGGGCGGCTGTTCACGGGGGAAGAAAACGGAAAAACCGTCTCGGCGTTGTACCGCGGTCCCGATTACACGGTCATAAAGGAAGCGGGAAAGCCCCCGGTCGAGGAGCTGGCGCTTTTGCGCTTTGCCGGGACAAAAAGCCGACGTTCCGCCGTCCCCGCGGAGCCGATGGCGTTTTCCGATCTTTACGCGGCGGCGCTTTTGTATGCGGGCGGCAGTCTCTCCTACGCCGACGAGCGGCGTTACGTCTACAAGGCGAGGTGCTTCCGGGACGGCTTTTACCGGGGAGCCTGCGTAAAAGTCGCCGGCAACATCGTCTGCACCGCCGCCGTCGTCGCCGAAAACCGGGATACTTGTCTCATCGGCGACGTGTTTACAAGAGAGGACTGCCGGGGTCGGGGGTACGCCTCGGCGTGCGTGCTGTTCTGCGTTTATGACGCCGAAAAGCGGGGAAAGGCCCTTTACGTTTTGTGTGAAGAAAAAAACGTCCCGTTTTACGGGGCGCTGGGATTTATAAAAACAGATGGCACTATGTGAACTTTGCCCCCGGCGCTGCCGGGCGGACCGGACAAAAACCGTCGGCTTCTGCGGCGTGGGCGAGACTGTCGTCGCGGCGCTGGCGGGGCCCCATTTCGGGGAGGAGCCCTGCATTGCCGGGTACGGCGGCGCGGGGACGGTCTTTTTTTCCGGCTGCAATCTCGGCTGCGTCTACTGCCAGAACCGGGAGATCAGTCTGGAACGGCGCGGAAAAGAGATCACGGTGGAGCGATTGGCCGATATTTTTCGGGAACTCGTCGACAACGGCGCGGACTGCGTGGACCTTGTGACGCCGACGCATTTTGCCGACAAGGTCAAAGCGGCGCTGACGGCGTACCGCCCGGACGTGCCGGTGGTGTGGAACTGCGGCGGGTACGAGTCGGTCGAAACGCTGAAAACGCTGGACGGCCTTGTGGACGTGTACCTGCCCGATTACAAGTACGCCGACGGGACGCTTGCAAAACGGTATTCCCACGCGCCGGACTACCCGGAAACGGCCCTTTCGGCGATCAAAGAGATGGCGCGGCAGACCGGAAAACCGGTTTTCGACGCGGACGGGCTCCTGAAAAAAGGGACGCTCATCCGCCATCTGGTGCTGCCGGGGCAGATCGAAAACACGCTGGACGCGCTGGATATCCTGACGGCGGCCTTTTCGGAGGACGAGGTTTTACTCAGCGTCATGAGCCAGTACACCCCGCCGAAGGACCCCCTGCCCGATGAAAACCTCAACCGCCGCCTGACGCAAGCGGAGTACGACCGGGTGCTCGATTATCTGTATCTGCTCGGCAACGAAAACGTTTACGTGCAGGAACTGTCCGCCGCCTCGGACTTTTACGTTCCGGCGTTCGACGGAACGGGGGTATAACAAAAAACGCGCTCCGGCGCGTTTTTTAGTGTGGGGTGAGGGGTGAGGAGTGAGGGGTGAAGGACGGGCTTCGCCCGTACCCGATTT
>CAMVBD010000023.1 GCA_947165615.1 uncultured Clostridia bacterium
CTTTCTGAGATTGCAGTCTTGTTTTTTTGGAGGGGACTTTTTTTACAGCCCCTTTCATTCGGTTTATCGCTTATTCGGCGTCTTTGGACTCCGCGTCGCGGCGGGCGTTGAGTTCGTCGAGCATGCGGGTGTGCTCCTTATCGGTCATCGCGTACTTGAGGGTCGGGATGGCGGCAAGGATCATGCCGATCGCCGGCGGGATGGAGATGAGGAAGAACATAGCGGCGGCAAACTTGCCGATCTCGGCGCCGCCGAGGGTAAAGGGATTGTAGGTTTTGAAGTTGTCGCCCGCGATCAGCGCGTTATTGAGCAGGGTGATCTTGGAGTCGGAGAAGCCGACGACGCCGTACACTGCGCCGGAAATGAGGGTAGCGATACCGGCGGAGAGCTTGGTGATGAAGGACTGGCCGGAGAAGAACACGCCGTCGGGACGGGTGCCGTTGTGGTATTCCTCATAGTCGACGCAGTCGGCGATCATGACGGACTGCAGGACGTTGAGGGAGCCCATGGAGGCGCCGGCCATAAAGAACAGCACGGACATGATGGCCATGGCGGGCCAGGTGAGGATGTTGCCCTTGAACGCAAGGAAGATCACAAAGATCAGCGCGAAGGGGATGGCGCCGACAAGGGAGAAGAAATTGTATAGTCTCTTTTTCTCGATCTTGCCGATGAGTCTCGGAACAAACAGCGGGAAGACGATCATGCCGCCGAAGAGCCCGACGACGAGAAGGGCGATCTTGGGGATCAGCGTGCCGTCCGTGGCAAGCGTTTTGCCGATGTCGTTATTGAAGAAATAATACATGATCAGCGTCATGGCGATGATGCCGAGCAGTTGGATGGGACTTCTGAGGATACCGGAGATCAGAATCTGACGGAAGGGCTTGTTGCCGAACATGATCTTGAAATTCTCTCTGATCGTGTATCTCTTTTCGTTTTTGGGCGTGACCTTTTCCTTGACGGAGAAGCCGGCGAACTGGAACAGGATCGTCGCAAACACGGTCATGACGACGGCAAGCGTGATGTAAGAGTATCTGAGCGCGTGCGCCTGATCCATGCCCTTGCTCATAAAGATGCCGTTGAAGGACGGGGCGATCATGGTGAACAAGGTGCCGATCATACCGACGTTGGCGACGGCGCGGGCAAGCGACAGGGCTTTTGCGCGGTCTTCCTGACTTTCGGTCATCAGAGACGTGACGCCCCAAAGCGGGATGTCGCCGATGGTGTAGGTCATGCCCCACAGGATGTAGGAGAGCGCCGCCCAGGCGATGATCAGGACGGCTCTGGTGCCGGTCTTCTTTTCAATACCTTTTTCTTCCTGGAATCTCTGGACAAGGGTCAGGCCGGCAGTCTTGTCGGTGACTTTTTCATAGCCGTTGTCGGTGACGCGGAAGATCACGGCGTCGTTTTTGACCATGTTGCCGCCGTCGTCAACAAGGTAGTTGCCGTTTTCATCTTTTTCAAGGTCCCAGGAGCCCTTTGCGGGCACGAGCACGTAAGCGCCGTTGAGTTCCTTGTTGTCTGCATCTTCATAGGTAAATTCTTCATGCAGAAGGTCTTCCCGATATTCGGCGACGACGGAGGCGTCCTCGGCGAACTGGACGTAATACTTATCCGTGGGCTCCGCATACATGCTGTTGATGAACGGGAGGATGGTGGTCACAAGAATGACGACCGGCACGAACAGCAGGTAGGGCTTGCACTTGCCCCACTTGGTCTTGGTCTTGTCGACAATGGTGCCCATCATGGGGTCGTTGATGGCGTCCCAGACGCGGGCGATGGCAAAAATCGCCGTATACGCAGCAACCGGAATAAAGATGACGCTCTGGAAATAGAACGCAAGACCGGAAGCGATGATGTTATAAATAATATTCTGTCCAGCGAGACCGGTCAGGTAGCCTGCCAGTTCCTTCTTGGTGTAGGTCTTGCTGTAATCTTTTTTGACCAGCGGCGACCCGGACGTCTTTTTGCCCATAAAGTTTTTCCTCATTTCTGATGAATTTTTAACACATTATGAATGCGACTTATATTATATATGAATAAAATGGGATAGTCAAATACATTTTCGATAAACTTTTTTGTGCAGAATGACGAATTGGCGCGTGGTTCGTGGCTCGTGGCTCGTGACTCGTGGCTCGTGGGTCGTGGGTCGTGGGATACGGGGTCGTGATATGCAAACAGAGTTTCCGGATAGAGCGTACTTTTCGATTCCTGAAACAGCATAACAGATCCCGCCGCCGGGCGCAGAAAACGGAAAAAAGATGATCGGACTGACAAAAAAAAGACGGACGCCTGCGCGTCCATCCCTTCTGTTATTTTTTGCCGAAGAGGCCCTTTTTTTTGTAGGGCTCCGCGGTGATGTCGCCGACGGTGTAGCCGGTCTTTTCGATCGTCTCTCTGAGAGCGGCCTCGTCCAGCGCGTCCTCGCTGACGATCTCGGTGCATTTTTTGTTCCGGTCGGAGGAAACGCTTTTGACCTTGAACGTGTTGCGCACCGCGTCGTTGACGTGCGCTTCACACATGCCGCACATCATGCCCTCGACTGCGACTTTGGTTTTGACCATAAAAAAACCTTCTTTCCTGTTATTTCGTTGTCAGTATACCCCAAAAGGGGGATTTTTGTCAAGACGTCGGACAACAGAGAATGGAGCGGACCGAAAAGAGAAAACGAAACGCGAAACGAAGTGCCCCGGCGCTGCGCACTATTTATAATGCGAACCGCAGGTTCCTTGTTTTATCTTTTCTCTTTTCTATTTGCTGTTTTGGAACTCGTGGCACTTTCCCGCCATCTGACAATGGGCGCAGTTGCTGCCGCAGGAGGAGCGCCCCGCTTTTTTGTCCCGCAGCATGGACCGTACGATCAGAAAGACGATCAGAACCAGCACGGCGACGACGAGGACCGTGCCGATATTGGAGGAAATCCAGGCAAGCATTTGACGCGCTCCTTTCCGTTCATTTTGTGTTTCGGGGCTCCGCTGTTAAAAGCCTTTCCCCGTGCGCCCGTGTACGCGTGTGCCCGTGCGCCCGCTGCCGAAGGCAGCCTTATTTCGTGACCTTGACCTTCTTCGTCAGTTTTGTGCTCTCCTTGTAAGGCCGGAACAGCAGGAAGCAGAAGCAGGCGACGACGGCGACGGCGACGATCAGGCCGATGATATTGAGGTTGCCGGTAAAGGCGGACCAGATCTGATAGACCACGAGGGAAACGAGATAGGCGAAGCCGCACTCGTAACCGATGGCCGCCCAGGTCCACTTGCGGTTGTTCATTTCGCGCTTGATGGCGCCGATGGCGGCGAAGCAGGGCGCGCAAAGGAGGTTAAAGAGCAGGAAGCTCATGCCGGCCGCGGAGGAGAACGCCTCACGCAGGGCGGCGTAGACGGATACTTCTCCGCCGCCGTAGAGGATGCCCATGGTGCCGACGATGTTTTCTTTGGCGACAAGACCCGTGACGGAAGCGACGGCTGCCTGCCAGTTGCCCCAGCCCAGCGGCGCGAAGATCCAGGCGAACCAGTTGCCGATGGTGGCAAGAATGGAGTAGCCGATCTCATCCTCTTCCAGCATCCGGAAGCCGTCGGGCGCTTTGCCGAAGAAGGTCAGGAACCAGACGACGATGGTGGAAAGCAGGATGATGGTGCCGGCCTTTTTGATGAAGGACCAGCCGCGCTCCCACATGGAACGAAGGACGTTGCCGACGGTGGGAAGGTGGTAGGCGGGCAGTTCCATGACGAAGGGAGCGGGCTCGCCGGCGAAGGCGCGGGTCTTCTTCAAAATGATACCGGAGCAGATGATGGCGGCCATACCGATGAAGTAAGCGCCGGTGGAGATCCAGGGGCTGCCGCCGAAGATGGCGCCCGCGATCATGGCGATAAAGGGCACCTTGGCGCCGCAGGGGATGAAGGTGGTGGTCATGATCGTCATGCGGCGGTCACGCTCGTTTTCGATGGTACGGGAGGCCATGATGCCGGGGATGCCGCAGCCGGTGCCGATGAGGATCGGGATGAAGGACTTGCCGGACAGACCGAAGCGGCGGAAGATACGGTCCATGACGAAGGCGATACGCGCCATGTAGCCGCACGCCTCCAAAAACGCAAGCAGCAGGAACAGCACAAGCATCTGGGGCACGAAGCCGAGCACCGCGCCGACGCCCGCGACGATCCCGTCAAGGATCAGGCCGCGTACGACGGGGGACTCCACGTGGATGGCGTCGAGCAGCCCTTCGATGAGGACCGGCACGCCGGGGACCCACACGCCGTCGGCGGCGGGATCGGGCTCCTCAAAGCCTTTTTCTTTAAAGTAAGAGACGGCGTCCTTAAAGGACAGGGCGTTGACTTCCTCTTCGTCGGCGTCCTCGGGGACGGACTCAAAATAGACGTCCAGTTCGCTCTCTTCAAGGGTCTCTTCGTCCTCGACCGTGAGGGCGACTTTTTCTTCTTCGGAAGCGTAGGCTTCCATGTCGGCAACCAGCGCGTCGCCGTTAAATTCTTCGTCCTCGACGTCGAATTCAAACCCGAAGGCGTTCGCGGCGTTGACAGCCGCGCCGTATTCCTCGGCCTTTTCCTCGTAAGCGGAGGAGCCGATGCCGAACAGGTGGAAGCCGTCGCCGAACAGCCCGTCGTTGGCCCAGTCGGTCGCCCAGGATCCCACGGTGACCATGGAGATGTAGTACACAAGGAACATCACGACCGCGAAAATGGGAAGGCCCAGCCAGCGGTTGGTGACGATCTTGTCGATTTTATCGGAGGTCGTCAGCGACCCCTTGTTCTTTTTCTTGTAGCAGCCCTTGATGACGGTGCCGATGTAGACGTAGCGCTCGTTGGTGATGATGGCCTCGGCGTCGTCGTCCAGTTCGGCCTCGGCGGCCTTGATGTCCTCTTCAATATGGGCAAGGGTCGCTTCCGGCAGGTTCATGCGCTCGAGTACCTTGTCGTCGCGCTCAAAGAGTTTGATGGCGTACCAGCGCTGCTGTTCGGCGGGCATACCGTGCACGGCGGCCTCCTCAATGTGCGCCAGCGCGTGCTCCACGACGCCGGAAAAACTGTGCTGCGGAACGGTCTTCGTGCTTTGGGCGGCCTTGATCGCGGCTTCGGCTGCTTCGGCGACGCCTGTGCCCTTAAGGGCGGAGATCTCCACGACCGCGCAGCCGATGGCTTTGGAGAGCGCGGCGACGTCGATCTTGTCGCCGTTCTTTTTGACGACGTCCATCATGTTGATGGCGACGACGACCGGAATGCCGAGTTCCACAAGCTGGGTGGTGAGATAGAGGTTCCGTTCGAGGTTGGTGCCGTCGACGATGTTCAGGATCGCGTCGGGACGCTCGTCAATGAGGTAATTTCTCGCGACGACCTCTTCCAGCGTATAGGGGGACAGCGAGTAGATGCCGGGCAGGTCGGTGATCGTGACGCCGTCGTGCTTTTTAAGTTTGCCTTCCTTTTTTTCGACCGTGACGCCGGGCCAGTTGCCGACGAACTGATTGGAGCCGGTCAGGGCGTTGAACAGAGTCGTTTTGCCGCTGTTCGGGTTGCCCGCAAGGGCTATACGGATATCCATAGGTTTCTTTCCTTTCTGTCTCGTTTTTCTTCTGCCGCGTCAGGCGTTTTTGATTGCAAGGAATTCGACCTCGACCATGGCGGCGTCCGCCTTGCGGATCGAAAGCTCGTAGTCGCGGACCGTGACCTCGATCGGATCGCCGAGCGGCGCGACCTTGCGCACGTAGATCTCCACGCCCTTCGTAATGCCCATGTCCATGATGCGGCGCTTGACGGCGCCCTCGCCTGTCAGCTTTTTCACCCTGACGGTGCTGCCGATCTTTGCGTCTCTTAACGTCATCCTGTTTTTCCTCCTTCTGAAATCTCCCGAATCGGGGTATTTGCGAAAATCAATCCTTTCGGTTTGTCTTTCCTAACCAAACACATAGAATCAATACATTAAGTTGTCTTTTGCTAACCATATGTCGAAAAAGAATCCCGGTCTCCCGGGTAAGACAAAGGACTCAGACCATGATCTTCTGCGCCATCTCCTTACTGATGGCGACGCGCGCCTCCTTGACCTTGACGATAATATTGCCGGCGACGGTGTTGATGACTTTGATCTCGCTGCCGACCACAAAGCCGAGGTTTTCAAGGTGCTTTTTGACTTCGGGCAGGCCGCCGACGCGTTTGACGATCAGATCCGCACCGGGATCCGCAAGGGTTAAGGGCAACATGGTACTTCCTCCGGTATTCGCAATAGGTTAGCGCTCGCTAACCAGTATTATATTATATCCGAAATACCCGGTTTGTCAATAGTTTTTTTTATTTTCTGAAAATATTTGCTCCCTTCCGGCCGGAAGCGCCGGAAGAGAAGACCGGAGGAAGGCCGGACAGATCGGCGCGGAACAAAAAATGACAAGAATCGGGTCAAAAGTTACAAGTTTGTAATTTTTATGGTTTTTTGTGATACCGTACAATCAGCAAGTAAAAGTTTTTCACCTTCCTCCAAGAAATCGCCGCGGGGTTCCTCCCCGCGGCAATTCTTTTGCCGTCCGCACGGACCGCCGTTTTTTTCCGACACAACCTCCAAAGAGATCTGTTCCAAACTGTGAAACCTGCCTAATTGACAAGACCGGATTTTGGGAGTAAAATAAAAGAGGAAATTTATGAAAGAAAGGTGTTTTATTTTATGGAAATGCTTCCCGCCGCCGTACAGGCTCTTATTGCGTGGCTCGAATTCGTCGTTGCGACCATTATGACATTTTTCAAAAAAAAGAATTCCGACGAGGAATAAGACCCTACGCAACGGATACAAACAAAAAACTGCCCCGCGGGGCAGTTTTTTTTGTATTTTTTCAGTCGGCGTTTTCCATTCCGACGAGCGCAGCGGCGGTTTTTGCGGCAAGGGCGGCGTTGTTGCACACAAGGCGGATGTTGGACTCGAGGCTTTCGCCGCCGGTCAGATCCTTGACGGTCGCAAGCAGGAAGGGCGTGGCCTCCTTGCCGTGGATGCCCTGCTCCTTCATCATGCAAAGCGCCTTCTCAATGGCTTCGTCGATGCCCTTGCCGTCCATGGCGTATTCCTCGGGGATGGGATTTGTGACGAGCATGCCGCCGGAAAGGCCGAGGGAGGACTGGACGCGGAGGGCGTTTGCGAGCTCCTCGGGGCTGTCGACGCGGTAGTCGACTTTGAGGCCCGAATGCCGGGAATAGAAGGCCGGCAGCTCCTCGGTGCCGTAGCCGAGCACCGGCACGCCGTGGGTCTCGAGGTATTCGAGCGTCAGGGGCAGATCGAGGATCGCCTTTGCCCCGGCGCAGATGACCATGACCGGCGTATGCGCCAGTTCCTCCAGATCGGCGGAGATGTCCATGGTGGTCTCGGCGCCGCGGTGCACGCCGCCGATGCCGCCGGTGGCAAAGATGCGGATGCCGGCCATGTGGGCGATCATCATGGTGGTGGTCACGGTCGTGGCGCCGTCCTGTCCGCGGGCGACCAGCATGGCGAGGTCGCGGCGCGACGCCTTTGCAATGGCGGTGCCTTTTTTGCCGAAATACTCGATCTCCTCGGGCGTCAGACCCGCCTTTAAGCGGCCGCCGATGATGGCGATGGTGGCGGGGACGGCGCCGTTTTCGCGGATGACGCGTTCGACCTCGAGCGCCGTCTCCACGTTTTTGGGATAGGGCATCCCGTGGGAAATGATGGTGGACTCCAGCGCCACCACGGGCTTATGGGCGTCCAGCGCGGCCTTGACCTCGGGACTGATATCGAGATAGGAATTGTACATATTGGGGGCTCCTTTCAAAAATCAGAGATTGGCAATGCAAAATGCAGAACACAAAATGCAAAATACAAAATAAAAAATACAAAATTGAGGACGGGGCTGCGCCCCGTACCCCTTTCAAAATGCGGGTCGTAACGGGCCGGTCGGCAAATTCACAAGCTGCGCAGCTTGTTTTCCACCGCCTCCCGGCTCATGTCGGAAGCGATGGTGTCGGGGCTTTCGACCGCGACGGCGGCAGCGGCGGAGGCAAAGCGGACCGTGGACGGCAGGTCCCTGTTGTCAAGGAACGCCGCGACCAGTCCCGCCATAAAGGCGTCCCCGGCGCCGGTGGTGTTGACGGCGTCGGCCCTGACCGGCGGAAAAAAGCCCTTCGTCTCTCCGTCGTCCGCGTACACGCCGCGTTTTCCGAGGGAAATAAAAACGCGCCTGACGCCCTTTTGCCGCAGAACGGCCGCCGCCTTTTCGACGTCCGCGTCCGTGCGGATCGCAACGCCGGACAGCGCCTGGGCCTCCGGCAGATTCGGCTTCAGGGTGTGGATCCCCGGCAGGCAGTCTTTCAGTTTTGCCGCCTTTGTGACGCTGACGGGGTCGACGAACAGCGGCACGTCCGGCAGGGACGAGAGATACCGCAGCGTTTCCTCCGGGATATTGGTGTCCGCGACGACGACGCCGGGGTCCGGCGGCAGTTTTTCCTGCAGGAACGCGGGCGTGATATGCCGGAAGATGTCCATGTCCGCGACGGCCAGCGCCATGTCCCCGTCCCTGCCGGCAATATAGAGATACACGCCGGTGCGCTCGCCTGAGATCTTCAGGGAGGAAGAGACGTCCACGCCGTGCTTTTTGCAGCTCTCCTCGATCCGTCCGGCGAACACGTCGTCGCCAAACGCGGTCAGCAGCCGCACCCGCACGTCCAAAAGACTCAGATTGTGGGCGATGTTGCGCCCCACTCCCCCGGGGGTGACGGAAACCGTCCCGGGGTTCGAGTCCCGCTCGATCAGCGCTTCGGCGGAAACGCCGCCGACGTCCACGTTGCACCCGCCGACGACCGTGACGTCGCAGCGCCGGCCGAGCACGTACCCGCGCCCCGCAAGATACCCCTTTTTCATCAGATTGGACACGTGCACCCCGACGCTCGAGCGCGTGATGCCCGCTTTTTCGGCAAGCGCCTCCTGACTGATCAGCGGGTCCTCCTCGATCCAGCCGAGGATCTGCCGTTCGCGCGCGGTCATAAGCACCCCTCCTTTTAAGCATCTGCTTAGAGTATACAGCATTTGTTTAGGTTTGTCAAGAGGAATTCGTGGTTCGTGGCTCGTGGCTCGTGACTCGTGAGAGCACGGCTCCCATTTATATAGGAGGTCGGCGATCTTTTTCGTAGGGGCCGACGCCCTCGGCGGCCCGCTCGGCTGCTTCTTCGTAGGGGCCGACGCCCTCGGCGGCCCGCTCGGCTGCTTCTTCGTAGAGGCCGACGCCCTCGGCGGCCCGCTCGGCTGCTTCTTCGCAGGGGCCGACGCCCTCAGCGACCCGCTCGGCTGCTTCTTCGTAGGGGCCGACGCCCTCGGCGGCCCAAAGCCCATTGGAAGACAGAACCCCGATGGGAATCCGAAACCCGATTGTTGTTTTGTATGGGCAAGAGGGCACGACGCTCGGCTTTTTACCTCAGTTTTTGGCTTCATCTGGATACCCGGTTTGCGGGCCGCCGAGGGCGTCGGCCCCTACAAAAGTGTGTGTCGGAGCCGGATCTGCACGTGTTCACAAACCACGAGCCGCGAGCCACGAGCCGCGATTGAAGCCGCCGCCGAGGGGGGTTCTTTTTCCGGTTTTTTTCAATTCTTTTTCTTCCAAAACTTTTTGAAAAGGTCTTGCATTCCCCGGGAGGCATATTGTATAATGTAGGTTGAATTATTATATTAAATAAGAAATCAGGAAACGATATGGCTGAGCAGAAAGACCGATACAGCCCCCATTCCGGCAGAAGACCCGGCCCGCGCAGGACCGGAGAAGCGGAGCCGGAGCGCAGCGAGGGCAGAAAACAGACCTTTGAGGAACGGAAAAACGAGACGGACGAGTCGCTCATCGTCGGCAGAAACGCCGCGGCGGAAGCCCTGAAGTCCGGCCGTCCCCTGCATACGCTTTACGTCAAAAAGGGCGAAAAGACCGGCGCCATCCTGCCAATCCTGGCCGCCTGCCGGGAGAAAAACGTCCCGGTCAAGGAGGTCGACGCCAAAAAGCTCGACTTTATGTGCGGGCACGGCAACCATCAGGGCGTCATTCTCGTCGCGGCCGTCAAGGACTACGCGACCGTGGAGGACATTTTCGCCAAGGCGGAAGAAAAGGGCGAAGAGCTTCAGATAGTCGTACCAGTCGTC
>CAMVBD010000024.1 GCA_947165615.1 uncultured Clostridia bacterium
ATCGGCATGATCTACACCGGCGGCTTCTTCGACGGCGAGAGCTTTGTGGATTCCACGCTCATTGAACGCGCCGTCGGACGCGCGGACGTCACGCCCTGCTACGTCCCCGCGACGCGTCTGGCGCAGGAAAACGGCGTGCCCGGCCTTGCCAATATGATCATGGTCGGCAAGGTCTTAAAGGAATGTGATTTTACCTCCTTCGACGGGATCGAGGAGGCGGTGCGCTCCGTCGTGTCCGCCAAGCACCCCGAAATGCTGGACGTCAACCTCAAAGCCCTGCGCCTCGGGTACGAGTACGAAGCATGAGAGACGTTTATCGCATCGTTGACGCGCACTGTCACGTCTATCCCGACGCCATTGCCGAAAAAGCGGCGGACAACACCGGCGTCTTTTACGACGTCGGACATGAACTGGACGGCAAGGTCGGCACGCTCAAAGAGGCGTCTTTCGCGGCGGGCGTGGATCACTGCGTCATCCAGTCCGTCGCCACTACCCCCAAGCAGGTCGGCTCCATCAACCGCTTTATCGCCAAAACCGTCGCGGAGGGAAACGGCTTCTTTACGGGGCTCGGCACCCTGCATCCCGACAGCGAACACAAACGGCAGGACGTCGAGGAGATCGTCTCGTTGGGGCTTCACGGGGTCAAACTCCATCCGGAGATCCAGCGCTTTGCTCTGGACGAGCCGAGAAGTCTGGAACTTTTCGCCCTCTGCGCCGAATATGACCTGCCGATGCTCCTGCACACCGGGGACAAACGCTACGACTGCTCCAACCCCAACCGCCTGCTGCCGGTCTTAAAGCGCTTTCCGGAACTCACCGTCGTCGGGGCGCACCTCGGCGGCTGGTCCATCTGGGAGGAGGCGGTCGAAACCCTCTCCGGGGTCAAAAACCTGTGGTTCGACTGTTCGTCCACGTTTCATTGGGTGGACCCGATGCTGACAAAGAAGCTGATTCTCAAACTCGGGACCGACCGGGTGCTGTTCGGCACCGATTACCCCATGTGGACGCCGAAAACCGAACTCGACACCTTCCTGTCTCTCGGCTTTCCCGAGGCGGACAACCGCCGCATCCTTTGGGAAAACGCCCGGCAGGTTTTCGGGATCGGATCATAAACAGAAAACGGGTCTCTTTTTGCGGCAGACCCGTTTTTTTCATTGCCTTCCTACGTGTGTTGTGTTATACTGAATACAGAATCCAACCGGAAAGGATGAACGCCATGGCGAAACAAAAGCAGTATCTCGCCATTGATCTGAAATCCTTTTACGCCTCCGTCGAATGCGTCGAACGGGGGCTGGACCCCTTGGACGCGCTGCTTGTCGTCGCGGATGAAAGCCGGACGGACAAGACCATCTGTCTTGCGGTGTCGCCCGCCCTCAAAGCCTACGGCGTCCCCGGCAGGCCCCGCCTGTTCGAAGTCAAGGAAAAAATCGCGCCCGTCAACGCACTGCGGCAAAAACGCGCCCCCGGCCGCCGGTTTTCGGGCAAGGGAACGCTTAAAAGCGCCATCGAAGGCGACCCGTCCCTCGAACTTGACTTTCTGATCGCCAGACCCCGCATGGCGTATTACATGGAATACAGCCGTAAGATCGTCGAGATCTATCTGCGCTACGTCTCCATGGACGACCTGCTCGTCTATTCCATCGATGAGGTCTTTATCGACGCGACGCCGTACCTCGAAACCTACCGGCTTTCTGCGCACGAATTCGCCATGAAGCTCATCCGCGAGGTCCTGAAAGAGACCGGCGTCACCGCCACGGCCGGGATCGGCGAAAACGGCGTGCGCATCGCCGAACTGACCGAGCGCACCTACCGCGAACTGCTCTGGTGCCACCGTCCGCTGACCGATTTTTGGCGCGTCGGGCGCGGGATCGCCAAAAAACTGGAGGAGCACGGCCTGTACACCATGGGGGACGTCGCCCGCTGTTCGGAAGGAAAACCGACCGATTACCATAACGCCGACTTGCTCTATAAACTCTTCGGCGTCAACGCCGAGCTGCTCATCGACCACGCCTGGGGGTGGGAGCCCGCCGAGATCGCGGACTGCAAAGCCTATACGCCCGAATCCAAGTCCCTCAGCGCCGGACAGGTCCTGCCCCGTCCCTATTCCTTTGACGAGGGACGGGTCGTCGTGCGCGAAATGGCGGACAACCTTGCCATGGAACTGGTGCGAAAGGGGCTTGTGACCGACGGCGTCGTGCTGGACGTCAACTACGACGCGTCCAATCTCTCCGACCCCAAAACCGCCGCGGCTTATCGCGGCCCTGTCAAGCCCGATTACTACGGCCGTCCCGCGCCGGAGCGCGCCCACGGCTCCAAGACTCTCGACCGGTATCTTTCCTCCGCCGACCGGATCATGGAGGCGACGGCGGAGATTTACGACAAAATCGTCGACAAAAACCTGACCGTCCGCCGGTTCAACCTCGCCGTGATCCGCGTTTTGACCGTGGACGAAGCAAAGGCCGCAAATGCCGGTGAGCCGGAGCAGCTGAGCCTGTTTATCGACTACGCAAAGGAGCAGCGGGACCGGGAGCGGGAGGACGCCGTTCTCGAAAAGGAGCGCCGCATGCAGGAGACGCTTTTGACGCTCCGCGACAAATTCGGCAAAAACGCCGTCGTCAAAGGTCTCAACCTTCAGGACGGCGCCACCGCCATGGAGCGCAACGAGACCATCGGCGGGCACAGAAAATAAGCGCGTCCCCAGTTTATAAAGAAAAGAGGAAGCCCCATGTTCGCACACGTAAACGGCGTCGATCTGTATTACGAGGTCACCGGCTCCGGACGGCCTCTCATCATGACCCACTGCAACAGCATGGACCACAAGATCTTCAAAAAGGCGGTCCGTCTGCTTAAAAATCGCTTTACGGTCTATTGTCTCGACTCTCGCTCCCACGGCAAAAGCACCAAGGTGAAAACCCTGCATTATACCGATATGGCCGAGGACGTTTATTGCTTTATCCGGGAACTGGGCCTCGAAAAGCCCGCCTTTTACGGCTTTTCGGACGGCGGCATCATCGGGCTGTATCTGGCGTCCGCCCACCCGGACCTTCTCAGTCAGCTGGTCGTCAGCGGCGCTTCTCTGAATCCCGACAGCACCAAGGCTCTGCCCATGACGTTTTTTAAGCTCTGGAGCCACGTCGCCCGCAGCGATAAAATGCAAATTATGATGCGCGAGCCGGATATTACGGACGACATGCTCCACAAAATCACCGTCCCCGTGTTCGTCACGGTCGGGTCAAAGGACTTTATCCGCCCGTCCCACACCGCGCATCTGGTCGCCGAACTCCCGACCTCGACGCTCCGGGTCTTTCCGGGCGAGGGACATATGAGCTACATCGTGCGCAGTACAAAGATCGCGGACTACCTTCTGTCCGTTTTGGAACCGTAAACAGAAAGGAGGCCCTTTTCGTGCCGGACGCCAAAGAGGTCTACGCCGACATCATCGACCACGAGCACTTCGTCCATCCGACGCGCCCGCCGCTGTCAAAAGCCAGCCGCGCCGCGCAGTTCAGTCCCTTTGCGGCGCTGACCGGCTACGGGGACCTGGTGCGCGAGGCGGGGCGTGAGACCGACCAAAGGATCCTCCTCGACGAGGACCGCAAAAACGAACTCGGACGGCGGCTGACTTCTCTCCTGCGCCTTCCCGCCGCCCCCGCGGTCACGGTCACGTTCTTTGTGCCGGATGACAAAAAAGACGGCGGCAGCTACCGCCGCCTGACCGGAACGCTGACGGACTTTGACGCCGCAAAAAACGAACTGGTTTTTGCGGAAGGGGAGCGCATCGCCCTGGACCGGATTACGGATCTGACGTCGGACGTTTTTCCGGAGCGCATCTGAGCCGTCTTTACAGAAAGGAATGCGGATATGAAAAACGACAAAGCCTACCGTTTATCGTTTACCGAAAAAGCCAAAGCCCTCGTCTCGCAGATGACCCTCAACGAAAAGATCGGGCTCATGGCGGGGGACGAAACGGTCGCGTCCAGCATGGGCGGCGGCTCCTATAACGTGCGCCCCTACACCGCCGGCGGCAATGAACGCCTCGGCGTGCCGCAGCTGAAATTCTGCGACGGTCCGCGCGGCTGCGTCAGCGGCCGGTCGACCTGCTTCCCGGTCGCAATGGCGCGCGGCGCGACCTTTGATCCCGACCTCGAGGAGCGGGTCGGGCAGGCGATCGCCAAGGAGATCCGCGCCAACGGCGGCAACTTTTTCGGCGGCGTGTGCCTCAACGTCCCCTATCATCCCGGCGCCGGACGCAGCCAGGAGGTCTACGGCGAGGACCCGCGCCACATCGCCAAAATGGGAGCGGCGCTGATCCGGGGCGTACAAAAGCACAACGTCGTCGCCTGCATCAAGCACTTCGCCTTCAATTCCATGGAAAACGCCCGGTTTTACGTCAACGTCACTGCTGATAAGCGCACCGAGCGGGAGATCTACCTCTACCAGTTTAAAAAGTGCGTCGAGGCCGGCGCCGGCGCGGTCATGAGCGCCTATAACCGCTACGCCGGGCACTTCTGCGGCTCTAACCGCTATCTGCTGCGCGACGTCCTCAAGGGCGAGTGGGACTTTGACGGCTTTGTCATCAGCGACTTTTTCTTCGGCACGCACTCCACCGCCAAGTGTATCGACGCCGGGCTCGACGTCGAAATGCACTTCCGCAAATACTACAACAGGGCGTTCATCAAGGCCGCTCTCAAAACCGGTAAAATCAAAGAGGAGCAGATCGACGAGGCGGCACTCCGGATCGTGCGCACGCTCCTGGCGTTTTCGTCGTCCCCCGAGGAGTGCGACTATCCGCCCGAGCTCATCGCCTGTAACGAGCATATTGCCCTTGCCCGCGAGGTCGCCGAAAAATCCGTCACACTCGTCAAAAACGAGGGGCTTTTGCCGCTGGACAGGGCAAAACACCGCCGTATCGCGCTGGTCGGGGACCTGTGCGATACCGAAAACATCGGCGATCACGGCTCCAGCATGGTCCGCCCGCCCTATATCGTGACGCTTCGGCAGGCCATCGAGCGGGACTACCCCGACGTAAAATTTGACTATATTCCCACGGGAAAGGTCCGGGACTTTGTCTCCGTCGTCAAAAACGCCGACGCCGTGATCGTCATGTGCGGCTGCGACCACGGGGACGAGGGCGAGTTCATCTTCACCATCGGCGGCGACCGAAAGGACCTCGGCATTCATAAAAACGAGGTCGAAATGGTCCGCCTTGCGGGCTCCTTGAACCCCAACGTCGCTGCTGTCGTCACCGGCGGCAACATGATCCGCGTCCACGAGTGGAAGGATTCTGTCTCGGCGATCCTCTTTGCCTATTACCCCGGCATGGAGGGCGGCTCGGCTTTGGCGGACGTCCTGTTCGGCAAGGTAAATCCCGGCGGCAAGCTGCCGTTTGTCGTCGGTCAACGGGACGAAGACTTCCCGCGTCTCAACTGGAACGCGCCGAACGTCCGTTACGGCTATTACCACGGCTATCAGAAACTCGACAAGGAGCAGATCCCCTGCGACTACCCCTACGGCTTCGGGCTGTCCTACACAAAGACCGTCCTGTCGGATATCGCGCTTTCGTACGTGGACGAAAACGAGGCCGTCTTTTCCGTCACCGTGACCAATGAAGGCGACCGGGAGGGGAGCGAGACCCCCCAGCTTTACATTGGCTTTTCGGGCAGCGCCGTGGACAGACCTGTCCGTACGCTCGTCGACTTCGGGCGCGTTTATCTGTCTCCGCACGAGAGCCGGACGGTGCGCCTTTGCGTCAAAAAGGCGGACCTTGCGTACTTTGACGAGACGGCAAACGCCTTCCGGGAGGAGGACGTCCGCTATACCGCCTACGTCGGGACGGACGAGCAAAGCGCCGCCAAACACGGCGTCGACTTCCGGTTCGATCCGCCCGAATCCTGATTTCGGAAATACAGATAGGAGATGCAAACCATGAAAATCGCCAAAACGATCCTGAAAACCGGGCTTGCTGCTTCCGCGCTGCTTTTCGGCGCTGGCGCGCTGGTCTACGAGGGGGCGCTGAACACCAAGATCAACGCGTTCTTTATCAACAAATTCGATAAGCCCGCCACGGAGCAGACCGCTCTGTATCAGGGGGACGCTTACTCCTCGGCACAGCAGTGGTTCCGGGCGCACAGGGGTAAGGATCACGTCATTACCTCCGAAAAGACCGGCAGAACGCACGCCTACATTTTTGAAGCGGAAAAACCGACGCACAGGTGGGTCATTCTCTGCCACGGCTACAACTCCTCCACCCTCGGCACCGCGGCGTTTACCAAGCATTTTTACGAGCAGGGCTGCAACTGCGTGTGCCCCTCCATGCGCGGCTGGGATATGGACGAAAACCGGTACTGCTCCATGGGCTGGCGGGATCAGGATATCCTGCTTGCGTGGATCGATTATGTGATCCTGATGGACCCCGAGGCCCAGATCGTCCTGCACGGCTACTCCATGGGCGCCGTGACGACCATGCTTGCGACCGGACACGCCCTGCCGAAAAACGTCAAGGCGGCAATCGCGGACTGCGGCTTTACCACCTGCTGGGAGCAGTTTGCCGGGGTGATGAAGCAATACGCCCATCTGCCGTCCTTCCCGCTCCTGAACGTCGTCAATCTCATTTCCAGACTGCGCGGCAATTTCGACGCCAGACTGGACCGTCCCATTGACGCCATCCGCCGTTCCGAGACGCCAACCGTCTTCCTGCACGGCACCGCCGACGATTTTATTCCCTGCCGTATGATGGACGAGCTGTATGAAGCCTGCGCCGCGCCGAAGGCCCGGCAGCCGATCGAGGGCGGCTTCCACGCGACCTCCGTACTCAAAAATCCCGAACTCTACTGGAAGGCCGTAGACGGCTTTTTGGCGGAAAAGATCACGGCGTAAATCTTATATAAACACAAAGAGAGCGGAACAGAAAGGAGGGATACGGTATGTTCGAGACCACGCTCAAGCGCCTCGTCGCCTTGTTCATGCAACTCACGGCGATCCTGCGCGGCTTCATTTTCAAAAACTACGACCTGCCGGCGTAAGGCTGCCGGCGGTCTCATCAGACAAAAAAACGGGAACCCGACGCGGTTCCCGTTTTCTGATAACCGGATTGCTCTGTTTCTCCCGAATCGACTTGACAAAAACAGCAACCTGATATAAAATAAAAGAGCCACACAAGTGAATATCATGCGGTTATCAAGAGAGGTGTTTTTACTATCGGTAAAAACGCCAATCTCCTTATTTTCGTATTCTCTTTTGATAACTGCGAAAACTTGTGTGGCGCAAGCGGGAGTTGCGCGTTTTTCGGTGCGTAACCTCGGTTGCGCACTTTTTTTGTTTTGCGCGGGAGGAGAGTGTTTTTTATTATTCCCAATTGTGAATATTTCGTTCCCGGGTTTTAGATATATACTGTTTTTGCAATGATACTGTTTATTTAAAGGAAGGAGATTACATCATGTATAAATCTGTTACAGCAGACAATTGGAGAGAAAAACAAAAGGCGTTTAAAACAAGGAAAGTGGTATTCCTGGTTCTTGCATTGCTTTGCACGCTTGTGGGACCTATCTTCGGCGGTAACATTGTTGGACTTATTATCGGGATAACCGGAGTGACGTGTTTACCGATGATATTTATTTTATATAGAAACATCCTTACTCCGAACTTTAATTCCGCAGTCGCAGCGGCGCAGCGGGAAGAAGCGGAGCAGAATCGTATTCGCACGATCGAAAGCGGTGGGTTTGAATTCCCCGTTGCTGAGTTTTACGAGAAGTGCGTCAAAGAGGATTATACGGAGTTTGAAGGGGCATATAATCAGAAAAAGATCAAAATGATCGCGGATGCTATTCTGGAGGCAAACAACATCCCCGCCGAGCATTATCATGTTTACGATTCGCCCGAAATGCTGAAAAAGTACCTGAAGCAGGGACGGGATATGACGCTTGACGAGGAAACCAGACTTGCGAAAGAGAAAGCCGAAGCCGCGAAAATCCCGCACGATGCACGTTTGCGGGACAAAGAAAAACAGGTTATTGAGTTCCAGGAGAGTCTGAAAAACGCCTACGGACATGAAAAAAGGCGGTTATATATCGAGCCCGCGCTGAAAACGGTCACGGACCAGATCAACAGCTTTAGGAAAATGAAAGAATTTGAAGGAAAGATGGCGGATTATTCTCGGAAAATAGGGAACAAGAATACCGAAAGAAGCTGGGCCGTTATGGGCGGGATCGCCGAAGGGCTTGCGGGACCTGCCGCGGGCGTTGCGGCCGCGGCAAATACCATGCGGAAAAACGAGGAAGCCCGACAGAGAAAGCAGGATTGGTATGACATTGCGGATCAGTTTGAACGGGATTCAATGAGAAGCAGAGATTGGGACAGAATTTTTGCGTTGGAAGAAAAGCAGCGTGAGATGCAAAAAGAATTGGATCAGGTGAAGCTGAGAGTGGTCTTTGACGAAATCGACCGCGATACGATCGCAAAGTCCCTCGAAGTGCTGGAGGAAGACGTACACGCAAGGCATAACGAATCCCCGCTGGAGATTTCCGTCCGGATCAAGAATCATTTCAAGCCGAAAAACGTTCCCGAAAACGCGTCCTTTATGGTCGACGGCACGTACGTTTGTGAGGTCTACGCCGGAAAAATGCTGGTCGACAGCATCATTCTGCCCCTACCGAAGGATGGGATCCCCTGCGGCGGCGAGGACGTCGCCACGGGTCTTTGCGGAAAATACGCGACGAATCAGGAACCGTATACGATCAAACTTAAGCCCAATAAACTTTGGGTCATGGAACAGTAAATTATGTATCCTCGTTTTTGAGAATGTATCATAGATTCGTTTAAGAAGATAGGAAGACCTTGACCGCGCGCTGAAAGGGACGGCGCTTTGCTTCGCAAACCGCGTCCCCCCGCTGACGCGGGGAGACCTCGAAGCTGAAAAACCTCCCCCGGAGGTTTTTCTTAACGCTTCGACCCGCTCCGGGTTCGAGTCCCTTTCCGTTGTTTTTCTTCGAAAAACAAAAACGAGGACTTCCGTCCTCGTTTTCGCTGGCGCGCTGAAAGGGACGGCGTTTTGCTGCGCAAACCGCGTCCCCTCGCTGACGCGGGGAGACCTCGAAGCTGAAAAACCTCCCCCGGAGGTTTTTCTTAACGCTTCGACCCGCTCCGGGTTCGAGTCCCAATTAAAAAAGCCAAAGAAAAAAGACGTCTTTTGACGTCTTTTTTCTTTGGCGCGCTGAAAGGGACTCGAACCCCCGACCTACTGGTTCGTAGCCAGTTACTCTATCCAGCTGAGCTATCAGCGCACGTTCGTTTCCGAACACGCAATATATTATCACGATTGCACCGAATTGTCAACCCTTATTTTTGTTTTTGGCGGATTTTTTTAACGCCGGAACGGGATGGACGGAAGGGAAGGACGGTTGTTTTTTTGTTCGGAAACCGGCGCTCCCTCTTGCATTCGCAAGTGGGATATGGTATACTCATTGTGTCAAATAGAATTTAGCACAACAAAAGGAGAAAACAAAATGAGCGAACTTTTGAACGAACTGAGAAAGACCGGCGTATTTTACGTAGCGACCGTGGATGAGGACGGGCAGCCTCACGTGCGTCCCTTCGGCGCGGCGGCGGAATTTGAGGGCAAGGTGTATCTGTGCACCAACAATACGAAGGCTTGCTACAAGCAGATGATCGCCGAGCCCCGTGTCGAGATCAGCGGCATGCAGCCGGACGGCACGTGGCTGCGCCTGACGGCGAAACTGGTCCGCGACGACCGGGACGAGGCAAAGGAGGCAATGCTCCGCCAGAACGAGAGCCTGCGTGGAATGTACCGCGTCGGCGACGGCATTTTTGAGGTACTGGCGCTCACCGACGTCTCCTGCGTCAAATGCTCCTTCACCGCGCCGCCCGTCGTCATTGAATGACCGCACACAAAAAACCGCCCCGACGTTTTCAAAGCGCCGGGGCGTTATTGTGTCTCCTTACAGGTATCTGCCGGTCACGCTTTCGGGCGTGTTTTTGATCTCCTCCGGCGTGCCCGCCGCGACGATCCTGCCGCCGGCCTCCCCGCCGCCGGGACCCATGTCGACGACGTA
>CAMVBD010000025.1 GCA_947165615.1 uncultured Clostridia bacterium
CCGGAGCCGACCTTTTCGTACCAAAGCGTCGTGCCGTTGACGTCGATGTGCATACCTGCGCCTCCTTTTGAAAGATTCCGTCTTTATCATACGCCGTCAAAGGCAAAAGCACAAGACGGACTTGCGTTTTTTTTGCGTTTGGGCTACAATGGAAAGCAGAAAATCCGAAAGGGGAGTCCCCATGCCGCATATTCCGTCCGCGCCGATCTCCGAAACGGAGGTCCTGTCCTTTGCCGACGCGCTCTCGACTGTTTCGCCCGACGCGTCCTACGACCGGGAGCAGTGGCTTTACGTGCCCGATCACTATTCTGAATACCGGTACATCCTCGGCACCCGCGGCAAAAAGCCGCTCGTCACCCTCGGCGTCAACCCCTCCACCGCCGCGCCGGGGGCGCTGGACAATACCCTCAAGTCCGTACAGCGCATAGCGCTGGGAAACGGCTTCGACTCCTTTATCATGTTCAACGTCTATGCCCAGCGGGCGACCTCCCCGGACGACATGGACAGGGAAGTAAACCTCCGTCTGCATGCCGAAAACCTCAAGGCCCTTCGGTGGGTGCTGGAGCGGAGCGAGACCCCGGTCCTGTGGGCGGCGTGGGGCGCGGTCATCGAAAAACGGGCGTATCTCCCGCGGTGCGTCGCCGACATGGTTGCCGTGGGGGAGGAGTACGGCGCCGTCTGGATGCAGGCCGCACCACCCGCTGTATCTCAAAAAAGATTCGCTCCTCTATCCCTTCGACGTGGAAGCCTATCTTTCGACGCTGTAAACAGGACAGCCCGCCGGCCGGCGGGCTGTCGTTTTTCGTTTTACCGCTTTTTTGCCGGCGGCAGCGTTTTGCAGGCTCTGACGTCATAGGTCCGGAAAAAGGGGAGGGGGTCCAGCCCGTTTTCCGTCATGTGCAAAAACAGTTTCGCCGCGGCAAGGGCGTCGGAGTCCGCCTTGTGGTGGTCGAGCTCGATGTTGAGAAAATCGCACATCGCATCCAGCGAATGGCGGGGAAGGCGCGGAAAAAAGGCTCTGGCCATCCGGCAGGTGCAGGCGTAGGTCAGCGTGTCGGGGCAGGGGAGGAGATAGTGGTTCAGGCACTTTGCCAAAACGCCCATGTCAAACGGCGCGTTGTGCGCCAAAAGCACGGCGTTCGAAAACGGCTCCCGAAACGAGTCCCACACCTCCGGAAAGGTCGGGGCGTCCGAAACGAGCGCGGGCGAAATGCCGGTCAGGGCGATGTTGAAGGGATCAAACCGCGTCTCGGGGTCGATCAGCAGCCCGAACGCCTGCGTAATGACGCCGCGCTCGATCACCGTGACGCCGACGGCGCTCATCCGGTCGTTTTTCGCGTTGGGCGTTTCCACGTCAAAAACGATATACGGGCGCAAAAAGACCCCTCCTTTCCGTTTTTTTCAGTATAGCCGGGGACCGGAAAAAAGTCAAGATTCCCCCCGTTGTTTCATTGTGACAAAAATCAAAAAAGTGTTCCTTGTGAAGCGGGCGCTGCGTCGGATATAATAAGATTGGAAACAATCAATTTGCGGCAGGGGAGGTTTGCCCGTGAAAAGCGATCTGTCGAAAGGAGCGGAGGCGCGGCTCAAGGCCGCCTTTTTGGAGGAACTGAAGACCACGCCTTACCGGAATATGAAGATCACGCGCCTCACGGCGGCGGCGGGCGTGAACCGCACCACGTTCTATAAGTGCTACCCCGACGTCGGGGCGCTGTATCTCTCGGTCTGCTACGATTTTACCAAAGGGATCCTCGGCAAAAAGCCCAAGGTCCCGGTCACGGACCGCGCCTCTCTCATTGCCTATTCGCGCGAACTTTACCGCGAGATTCTGCGCCACGCCGAGTGTCTCCGGCTGCTGGGCACAGACCGCGGCAACCCCGGCTTTCCGTATATTTTTTGCCGGGCGTTTCAGCGGCGGCTGGAGATCTGCGCCAAAAAGATCGGCGAAACGGCCCCGGAGGTCTACGAAAACCTGTCTCTCGCGGCGGATTTCCTTGCGGTGCGGGTCTACGTGCTGCTCAATCCCGCCGAAACGGGAAGCCTGCTGCTCGAAAACAAAAAGATCCCCTACGATTTTTCGATCAAGCCGGACGACAACCTCTACCGGATCATCGTCGCCGACCGCGGCGGCAGCCGGACCTTCCACGAGCTGCTGGTCGGCGCCTACGTCAAGCTCTGTACCGAGGGGTACTCGATCGACGTCGACCCCGGCGTGACGGAGCTTTTGCGGGCAGCCGGGATGTCGAGGACCGTTTTTTACCGGTATTACAAGGATTTCGCGGATTTCAAAAGCCAGTTTTACAAAGCCGCCTTCCTGTGCGCGGCGGACTTCATGATCGGCGTCACGCTGGAGGACAAGGTCTGGTCCGACCCCGATTTTACCGAGCGCATCCGCACGGTCTTCCACAATTATACGGTGCAGGCGCTGGAGCCGCTCCTGAAGACCGGGCGCATCATCGAGGTCGCGGCTTACGTCATCGAGCCCATGACAAAAGAACTCGAACGCCGCGCAAGACTCCGCAAGGACCGCCGTCTGACCGAGGAGGAATATAACCTCCTGCTCTTCGTGATCGCGCTGGTGGTCAAATCGACGATCCGCCTTTACGTCGGGGCCATTCCGAAGACGGAATTTGACCGCCTTATGGAAAAGGCGCGGCTTTACCGGGGAAAACTCGGTTTATAAGGGTATAGAAAAACAGCATCAGGGAAAAACCTTTGAAGGGAGTGGAAAAGGATGGAAAACACAAACGCGATTTCCGCCAGAGAGCGCGTGCGCGAGGCGTTTTTGCAAAAACTGGCGGAAAAGCCCTGCGCGAAAATCACGGTATCGGAACTGATTCAGGCGGCAAACGTCAACCGGTCCACCTTTTACCGGAACTGGGAGGACGTGCCGACGCTCTTGGAGGATATGGAAAAAACGCTGACGGACGACCTTCTCGGCGAGCCGACTTCGGACGTGCATACGGCACAGGAACTTGAGGCCTATGCGTATCGCGTCTTCGAAAAGATGCGCGATTGCGCCGACTGTCTGCGCCTGCTCGCCGGAAAAAACGGCAATCCGCGCTACCCGCACGACTTCGGCTGCGATTTGCGCGAAAAACTGACATTTATCGCCGACCGCGAGCATCTGCGGGACGAAAAACTGCGCCGCTGCATAGGACTGAGCACCGTCTTTGTCTCTTCTTACGTTTACGACATCGTCGGGCGCGACCCCTCCGACATCACGCCGACGCCCTACGACTACGACCTTTCCGTCTCTTTTTCGGAAAACGTCGGGCGCGTCATGGCCGAGGACAGGGGAGGGAACCCCGATTTTCATGAGGCGCTGTGGACCGCGCACACGATCCTGCGTACCCGGCAGGAGCCGGACGAAGCGGGCCTTTCCGTCACAAAACTGCTGCAGACGGCGGGCTTCGGCAGGACGGAATTCTACCGGTTTTACCCGAATATCGAGACGTTTGAGGATGAAATGCGAAACGCCAGCGTCTCCGTCGCCGCCGCGTGGGGGTACCTTGCGTACGTCACGCCCGAGGTCATGCTGCAGGAGAACATGGAGCGCTTTCTGCCGAAAGCCTACATTCAAAAGGCGCTGTTCGGGGTTCTCGTCAACAACGAAATGACCGTCTATTTCCCGCCCATCCAGGGCGAGATCCTGCGCCGGATCGAAGAAAACGTCCGAAAAAAGACGGGCGCCGGTCTTCCGCTCGAGCAGCGTTGGCGGATCATCTTTTATATGGACTATTTCGCGGCCCAGGTCTGCCAGTATTACCTCGGGCGGCTGACCTACCGGGATCTTGTCGCGGACGCGCAGACGTATCTCAAAAACCGCGAGGACGCGCTTTCCTGAGCGCTTGTGCATAGTATCTAAAATTTTGACGGATCTGTCGGGACTTATGACAGATCCGTCAATTTTGTTGCTTGTAAAAGCGAATGTCCCATCATAAAATGGAATCGAAATGATGAATGAAATTGATTTGGAATGCAAAAAACGGCCGCCCCCCGTCTCCGGCAAAAATAAGAGGACGACCATTCGTTTGAAAAAAGCACTGTCCATTCTTGTGTGCTGACCTGTATGGTCCCGGCGTTTGCCGAAAAGACCGTCACCCCCGGCGCAAGAGAGACCTATGAGGTCGCGTCTGTTGCCCAGGGCAACGTCGAAGACCTCAGTTACGAGCAGATCGCGTCCATCCTGCTCGACTGGCTCGACAGAAAGATCGTCGACGCCGCTGCCGACTTCAATGCCTTCGTCGCCAGCATCCCCGCGCTTGGCGAATATGAGATCAAGGGCGTCGATACCCTGATCGGCATGAAGGATCACGTCGCCGAGCTCGAAGGCGACTTCGCAAACCTCAATACTTCTGCCCTCGTCACCCGTGAAAACGGCGACCTGAACTTCCTGTTCGGCGTCTTCCAGTTCATGGCGGACAACGCCGACACCTTCGGCAAGGTCTTCCGCTGGGACGATCAGGTGTTCGATTACGGCAAGGTCGGTCAGTACATCGAGTCTCTTCCGGAAGGCGACGAGATCAGGACCTTCTATGAGGACTATCTCGTAAACGGCGACATCCAGGACAAATTCATCCGTGAGATCGCCCGCGAAATGAAGTATGAGGTCCCCGAGACCCGCACCGAGACCTTTGACGAGATCATCAACAACGGCGTCAAGAACTGGTTCCTCGGCGTCGTCGGCGAACTGATCAGCGAAGAGTCCAAGACCGCCGTCAAGGCCATGGATCTCCGGACCACCGACGTCTACACGCTTGTCAAAGAGTTCGTCGGCCTGCTGCAGAACGACTATAAGGACAAACTCGACGGTATGCTCGAAAGCTTCCTCAAGGCCCTGCAGGGCATGGTCAAGATCGTCAAGGAAGCCGTCAACGTTGAGCCTCCCGTGTTCACCGTCGGCTACACCGGCAACAACCCCTACGCCACCTATCATCCCGCCAGCGCCGAAATGGATGACTATATGCCCGTGATCTACGCCAACGATCAGGCCATCGAGACCCTTCGTCAGTATTCGGATAAAAACGTCGACGTGCTCGCCAATTCCCAGATGAGCGAGGCGGACAAGGCCCTCGTCGCCGGAACGGGCGAAGCCTGGGGCAAAAACGTCCTCGTCAAGGCCGTCGCGAACAACGAGCCCCTCGTCGACCTCGATATCGACCTCAGCGCGCTTGAGACCGCCGTCATCGCCGCTCTCGAAGAGAACGTAAACGGCCAGAGCCAGAGCATTGAGGCTATGGGCACGACCGTCGCGTTCAACATCTCCGACGCCGAGGCGACCTTCTCCTACAAGATGTACAAGGACGTTGACTCCTTCGCCGCGCAGGTCAAGGTCGAAAGCGCCACCGCAAAGGTCAACGTCACGTCTCCCATTCAGGCGACCGTGACCGCGAACCTCCTGGATCCCGACGCCACCACCGTTGATTTCGGCATGGACTTCATCAACCAGATCGCGCAGCCCGTGGTCGTCAGCGCCATCAAGACCGCTGTCGGCGATATGTTCCAGGATCCCGCCTTCGCGACCGTCGTCATCAATAACCTCGACGGCAAGCTCGAGGAGCTTGAACAGCTCAAGGAACTTGTGGACCTCATCGACGCAGAAGCGACCTATGATGACACCCTCCTCGACGTCATGGCCGACTACGACGCGTACAAGGGCGTCGTCGGTCAGGCGAACCACATCCTCTACAAGACCGTCGACATGATCGCCTCCGACGCCGGCATGGCCGATCTTGACCTCACCGACGGCTCCAACGAATACCTCACCGAAAACCTCGAAAAGATCTGCGAAAAGGTCTCCGGCCTGCTTGACATGATGAAGCAGTACATCGACCGCGACACCTTCATCGCGCTGGCCGAGGGCGCCGACATCAGCGCGGCGTTCGCCTCCGAGCACGGCTTCAACGCCGGCATGATCTACGACATGGACTTCTCCTCCGTGGAGAACGCCCTTGACTGCGGCATCCGCGTCGCCTGCGACCTGCTTGCCGAAGACGATTCCGAGTCCATCTTCTATCAGTTCCATATGCGTGTGGAAGATCTCGACACCCTCGATCAGATCCTCGTCGCCGCCCTTGACATGGTCTTTGAAAAGGTCCTCGGCGCCGTCGAGCTCGAAGGCTGGGACTACACCTACACCGCCATGGATTACGAAAACGTCGCCGAGGACGGCGCAAAGGCCGTCGTTCTTGACAAGGTCGCCGATATCGTTTATTCCGCCGCCACCTTCGCCACCGGCAAGATCAATTCCGCCGCAAACGAACTGATCGCGGAACTCAACAATAAGTTCGGCCTCGGTCTCGGCAGCGTCGAATTCAAGCTCGGCGTCGAAAAGGCCGCCACCGGTGAAGCCACGCTGAACGCTCTGGTCGACCGCTTTGTCGAGCTGACCGACGGTCTGATGATCGAATCCGGCAACGTCAACAAGGCCGACTCCCTCGAAAAGAAGGCCGCTCAGCTTCTGTTCGCCGCCCTTCCCATGGAGTCCATGTTCTCGAACGTCCACTCCGCCGCCGACCTCGAAAAGATCCCCGGCTACCTGTTTGACGAAGCCACCGACGGCGATCTTGTGAACCTCCTCGGCCTGTTCGAGGTCAAGGAAGACGCCATCGCAGGGGGCGTGCCTGTGACCAAGGCCCTCATCAACGCCTCCGACCGCATCGTCGACGCGTTCTTCCCGGACACCGTCGAGGCGCAGCTTTACGACGCTTCTCTCACCGTTCAGGAAGAATTCACCGGCTGTGAAAGCGATCAGGGTATCGCCGCCCGCAACATGGTTTCCATCAACGCCCGCAAGGCGCACCTGATCCCCGCCATCCTCGACCTCGTCCGCGAGTCCGGCATCCTGCCGTCCCTTGCCTGCGATCACACCCAGACCGAGGACGTCGCGGCTGTGGCGCCCACCTGCGTCAGCGAAGGCAACACCGCCGGCAAGCGCTGCACCGTCTGCGGCCTGCTTGTGGAAGGCGAAACGCTTCCCGTTGATCCCAATAACCACGTCCATACCTCCAAGCTGGAAGGCAAGGCCGCGACCTGCACCGCCGCCGGTCTGACCGAAGGCCTCAAGTGCGACGACTGCGGCAAGACCATCACCGCGCAGACCACCGTGAACGCTCTCGGCCACGACTTCACCGTCAAGGTCAACATCGTTGCACCCACCTGCTCCGCGGAAGGCTACACCGTTTACAAGTGCTCTCGCTGCGACGCGACCGAGCAGCGCGACCGTACCGCCAAGGTCAGCCACGTCGATAACGACGGCGACGGCTACTGCGACTTCGGCTGCGGCGCCCAGCTTCATCAGGGCGGCGACGAAGGCGGCTCCGACAACGGCGGCAACTTCTTCACCAACCTCTGGCAGCGGATCGTCAACTTCTTCCGCCGCATCGGCGACTTCTTCCGGAACCTGTTCAACAGATAAGTATTCCGAAAAAGCCCCGCTTCCTTTGCCCGGCACCCGGGACTCCGGTCCCCGCGTTCCCCCAAAGACGCCCCGCGCTTTGAGCGGATTCCGGAACACCCGGTTCTCTGGCCCCCAAAGACGCCCCGCGCCAAAGCCGGGACCCCGGCGCAAAGGAACCTCCCTTTTGCTCATTCCCTTCTTTCTATCCCCCTGATGACCTCCCCCCGGCGGACCTTCCCCCGGGGGGAGGTTTTTTGTGACATTGTGTGCGTTTTTGTCACAATGATACAAAATTTTGCGCCCGGTTTTTGCAGATTTCACAAAACGAAACAATAATCTTTGTGCATGTATTTGTGTTTCATTTCTTGAAATAGACGATTGGAATTGATAAAATTATAAAGAAAATTATTATTTTAATAAAGGAGTGACCTTTCAGATGACAAAACATGAAACGTCTGTCCATCAAAATCCCCTCGGGAAAAAGCTCCTGAGCATCGCACTGTCGTTTTTGATGGTGTTCGGCTTTTTCGCGCTGGATACGGCGGGGCTTCTCAGCCTCTTAGAACCCGCGGACGCCGCAACGGCCGGTTCCTATACGTGGCGCGTTTACGTCAAAAGCCGCAATGCTACCGGCGGATGGGACGCGGAAACGCTCAAGGTTTTCGGCAAGCCCAACAACGGAACGGGCAGCGAAGCCACGCTGCTGACGGTCAACAACTGGAAAATCGACTTTAACGGCACAAGAGACAACACGTTCGGAAAGGGCAACCAGACGACGTCGCAGTTTCCGACCAGATTTACTTATTACTATAAATTCGGCGGCGGTATAACGCACCGCAAAATCGACGCGGATATTTATTTGCAACTCTATTATAACAACAGCTGGAATACGATCGCGGGAGGAACCGTGTATTCGAACGAATGGGGCAGGAATGAAGGCACAAAAGAGTTTTCTGTGGACTCCGATAAGCTCCCCAAGGCGACGTCCATGACTTCCGACTCCAAAATTTCCGGCGCGACGACGCTCACCATTCCGAAAACCGGCGCGGGCAATCTGACTTCTAACTATACGTTCTCGGGAACCATAAAGGATCAGTACGACGTCAACTGGTATCAGGATCCGATCTTCTATCTGGCTTCCGCCGAACCGAATTCCGCTTCTGACGTTACGGATTCCTTTTCTTCTTCCAAAGCGTCCATCAATAGCACCGGTACGTTGACGCTGAAGCCCGATTGCCAGATTGCCGGTACGACAAATGAGGTTTACGCCTGGGTTGGCGCAAAACGCGGCAACGCGTGGGTGAAATATCGGGTAAAGTTCGTCGATCCCAAATACTCCGTCAAGTTTATGGACGGCAACGGCAATCAGTTCGGTTCCACGCAGAGCATCTACTACGGCTGTGACGCGGCCGTACCCTCCGGCACCCCGTCGAAGAACGCGGACGCAAATTACCATTACGCGTTTTCTTCCTGGGCAACCAATTATAAAAACATCACAAACGATACAACCGTGCAGGCAAGCTTTACGTCCGCCGCGCACACCGGCGAGTGGACGAACAACACCGCCACCTGCACCGCGGGCGGCACCGAGACCCGCACCTGCCAGACCTGCGGCTACGTTTCCACCAGAGCGACCGAGCAGCTCGGCCACGATTGGGGCGAATGGGTGACGGATCCGGAGCCCACCTGCACGGCGACCGGCACAAAGACCCGCGTCTGCTCCCGCTGTAACGCGACCGAAACCGAAACGCTCGAAAAGAAGGCCCACACCGAGGAAGTGATTCCGGCCGTTGCCGCGACCTGCACCGAAGACGGTCTGACCGAGGGCAAAAAGTGTTCTGTCTGCGGCGAGATCCTTGTCGCGCAGCAGCCCGTCGAAAAGCTCGGCCATGCCTTCGGCGAATGGCAGCAGACCACGGTCCCGACCTGCACCGAGGACGGAGAAGAGACCCGGTACTGCTCCCGCTGCGACGCGACGGAGACCAGACCCGTCGAAAAGCTCGGCCATGACTACAAGTCTGTTGTGACGGAGCCGACCTGCACCGAGGCCGGTTACACAACCTATACCTGCACGCGCTGCAACGATACCTATACCGCCGACGAGACCGAAAAACTCGGCCATGACTGGGGCGAATGGGTGACGGATCCGGAGCCCACCTGCACGGCGACCGGCACAAAGACCCGCGTCTGCTCCCGCTGTAACGCGACCGAAACCGAAACGCTCGAAAAGAAGGCCCACACCGAAGAAATCATTCCCGGCAAACCTGCGACCTGCACCGAAGACGGTCTGACCGAGGGCAAAAAGTGCTCCGTCTGCGGCGAGATCCTTGTCGCACAGGAGACGATCCCCGCCAAGG
>CAMVBD010000026.1 GCA_947165615.1 uncultured Clostridia bacterium
ACATAACAAACCTTGCCTTGCTCCAATGTGGGGTCAATACTGTCTGAAATCACCTCAAAAAGATTCCCCAGCCGATCTGTCGTATAATCATCCTTTGTATAAATGGAAGGTGCATAGTTGCGCAATACTCTCTGCGCACCAAAAACGATATTTTGATAACTATCGATCTCACTTATGACTTGTTCTTGAATATTCATCGCAGGAAGCGGGATTCTTATAGAATAGATTGTACTACTAATATTATTAATATTTGCTCCTTGCGTCAGAAGTTTAATCTCCTCCTTAAATCTTGGAGAATAGTTTAAGTAATAATATAAATATTTAGGCAAACACCGTTGGGTATTAACTCTAATTATTCCCATGAACCCGCCAGCATAGAAAACGGTATCTCGGTCAATAAAAGCCACTTTTCCAATATGCTCTTTGCTTCCACTGGACATACAAATGAAGATGTCATTTTTCTTCAAACGCTTTTCTTCTGATAGATCAACCGTATCATCAACATAAATTTCCTTCTCAATTTTTAATTCTCCGTTCAGTGTAATATTATCTGCGGGAAGAATTATATTTGATGTTCGGAATGTGGTTTGCTGTTGTTTCTTATAATTAACACCTCTCGTTAAAGTCGCTATATCAGAGAAAAATACGGTATCTTGTCGATCAGATAGCGTGTTTACTCTGTACCTACTTCCTACAAGTATACTTGAATTCTGACGCACTTTATCAAGCGGGATTATCTCAAACCCCACCTTCATCATATCGGCAGCTTGATCCTTATCAAGTTTACGGTACTCTTCATATTTGCTCAGATCGCTTGGCGTCTCAAGCTTGCGGCGATGATTGTCCAGCGTATACCCGTCGCTCTTGACATCAAAGTACCAGAAATCTTTTTTCTTTTCAGACGACTTGATTTTCTGGTTGACTTTCGTTGCGTAAATAATATCCGTTTTGACTCCAGTATACGGTAAAAACACACCCTGTGGCAGAGAAATGATGCTTTGAAGCTGGCAGTGATCCAGCAAGTATTCACGCGTTTTCGTCAGATCCTTGCGGAACAGAAAGCCTTCTGGAACAACCAGCGCCATTCTCCCGTTCTCAGAAGCACTGTTGATTGCCTTCATGCAATGCTGAACACAAATGCTATCGCCGTTACTGCTCGGCAGGTCGTAGAGGCTGCCATGTTTCGTCTTCTGAGAATACGGCATATTCGCCAGCACGATATCAAATCCGTTGTGATGCACTACACCCTTTTCATCGGTATAGGTAGCAGTACCGTCAACAGGGTTGGCAAGACTGTCTTTCATCTCAATGTTGCTGTGACCGTCACCAGCCAGGATCATATTCATTTTCGTAATGCGAGCGGTATTTGTGATTTCGTTGCCATAAACAGTACTCTCTCGCAGCTTTTTTAGGTTAGCTTCCGTTCTGGCCATATTATTGTAAATATAGCGAAAGCTTTCGATCAAGAAGCCGCCTGTTCCGCAGAAGGGATCATACACAGTTTCGCCAATTTGAGGATTTACCAGGCGAACCATCGTTTTAACGATGTGGCGAGGCGTAAAGTATTCTCCCAGATCATTTTTGGTGGAAGTTGAAGCCTTCAAGAAATACTCAAAAGCGTCGCCTTTAACATCGCTATCCACATCCGTCAGCATAAGGGGATCAAGCTTATCCATGATTTCCTTCAAGATACTTGGATCCCTAATCTGTAATGGAGTGAATATATCCGTGCTGTAAAGTGCGTTCAGTTTATCATAAACGGTCTTGTTGATATATTCGATACGGGTGGATGAGGGGATCTGCTTGATGCTATCCCAGCTACAAGCAATATCAAACTTGGTTTGAATCCCGCTTTCACGTTTTATCTGTTCGCTCTCGCTAATGAGCTTAAGGAACAAAATGTTGGCGAATTCTCCGAAGCGCTCAATGCCTGCACGAAGACCTTCGCCACGCAGCATATTGTTAGCTTCATCAAAAATGCGAATAAGCTCTTTGCGGTCATACTGGACTTTTGGACTGACGGTATTGACTTCATAGGATGTCAGATAACGTAAAGCAAGCGCTTCACGTATGAATTCGTCTATTTCTTCACCGTTCAATATTGGTGGACGATTCGCATCTGTATGGAATGCTTTGCAAAATACACCGTCTGTTGCAAAAACGAGAGGCGCATCAATTGCACGAGCATAGTCAATTCCTTGCTCAAGTGCCGTATCAATTCGTATTCCTTTTCTCTTTGCTTCAATTACAATCAGCGGTCTATCACTCTCTGCCGAGTAAAGGACATAGTCTGGTCTTTTGCCTCCAAGTTTTTTCTTCTCAGCCGTGGTCTTTGGCTGCTCGAAATACACATTCTTTCCTTTTCCTGTCAACTTCCAGCCGAGGTTCTCAAGGTTTCTATCAATGAGCACTCTGGTTTCAGCCTCTAATGGCATCGTATTCGTATTCATTTCTCAGCCTCCTGACTGCCCATTTTCTTCAGCTCGGCATTAGCCTTCTCGGTTAGAGAATATTTCCCGCGCGCACTGAGCTGGACAAGATAACCGTTTACCTTCAATTCGCCGATAATGGCGTTTACCTTGGTTTTTGTAAAATGCAATATGTCGGCGATTTCCTGTTGAGAAAGCTTTATGACCTGTTCGTTTTTTACAGGAATCTGTCTGCTGGCCATACACTCTAAGACTCTGTATTTATCATTTACGAAAAACTCAGACATCGGCAACTCCTCCAAGATGTTCGGTATAAAAATCATACCATATCAGTCCTGAAAAAACAATATATGGAATGAAAATACTGTCCGGTCGCTTCAAAATATAGGGCTATCATCCAGTATACGCAAAGGCGGCGGGCGCTTAAACAAAAAAAAGCCGAAGGGAGGCTGCTTTTCTGCAAAGTGCCTCCCTTTTTCCTGTCTTTTTTGTTTGGATAAGTCGAACGCGTCCGGCAAACGGGCTCAGTTTGTCCCGGTCAGCGCCGTGCCGTTGACGTACAGCGTATAGCCGCCCGAAATGACGTTGGAAGCGTCGCCGGTAAAGCCGGTCACGTAGCTGTCCGCGGTCAGGGTCCAGGTGCTGGTGGAGTCCAGCGTCACGTCCACGGTGCCGACGTCGGTGGAGACCACGTCGCCCGCGGCGTTCGTGATGTTGCCGCCAACAGACCCCGTAAAGGCGGAGCCGTCGGTCAGACTCAGGGTCAGTTTGGAGTTGTCGCCCACGAGGATCGCGCCGGAAAGGATCTGCTTGACGGCGTTCAGGACCGCCGTATTGCTTCCGCCGGACCAGCCGTCGTCGCAGACGGAGAGAAGGACGTTTTCGCCGTCGCTGTTCGTGATCGAAACGCCCGTGAGGGTGATGACGGCGCTGGTGTTCGTGACGTGGAAGACGTGGCCGCTGTTGCTCGTCAGGCTTCCGCCCGTCATGGTAAAGGCGGAGGTGCCGCTGGCGGCGTCGCCGGACATGGACTGGTAGATCATGATGGTGTCGAGGAACTTTGCGTTGCCGTTGCGCTTGGTGTTATTGGCGGTCAGGTCGCAGTTGTTGAGCGTAATGGAGTTTAAGCCCTCGATGCATACGCCCTCGGACAGATTGGAAACGAGCGTGGCGTTTGAGACCGTGATATCCGCCGTGGAATAGATGGCGGGCGAACCGAGGCCGTTGGAGGTATAGGTGCCGCCGTCGACGGTGACGGTCCCGCCGCCGCGGTCGGTGCGGATGGGCGCGGAGGACTGCCCGCCGGTGGTGACGGTGAGGTTATAGGCTTCCGTCACGCCGCCGCCCGTGGTCATGATGCCGCCGGAGCCGCTGCCGGTGGTGGTGATGGTGGAATCCTTGATGATGAGCGTGGTGCCGTCGCCTGCCGCGCCGTTTTGCCCGCCGTTGCCGCCGTAGCAGAACACGCCGTTCGCGCCCTTGGCGTCGGAGGTGATCGTGGCGCCGGTGATGGTGGCGGTGGCGCCGTCCTTGACCAGCACCGCCGCGTTCTGCCCGTAGAAGTTGCAGTTGTCGCCGCCGTCGGAGTCGCCGGTCTTGGTCACCGCGGCGTTTTCGACGGAAACGGCGTCGGACGTACTGATGAGCAGTGCACTCTGGTCCGCCGTGTCGGACGCGTAGGTCTTGCCGGTCTCGGTCGCGGCGGAGACGATCTCGGTCGCGCCGTCGTAGATGACGTCCGAGCTGCCGCCGGGCGCGCCGCCGGGTTTTCCGTCGGGAGGCGTGCCGCCTGGGCCGCCGTCGGGCGCTTCGCCGGGTCTTTCGCCGTCCGGGGCGCCGTCGGGCGCTTCGCCGGGCGCGCTTTCGTCAGAGGCGCCGGCGGACGCGGACGCATCCTCGACTGCCGATGTCCCGGTCGTATCGGACCCGGCCGTCGTCCCGTCCGGGTCGGTATTCCCGCAGGCCGCAAGGCTGATGACCAGCGTGAGGGAAGTGAGAAGGGCAAGTATTTTTTTCATGGTGTGTCGCTCCTTTGTGTTTGCTGGCTTTACTATAACGGGGCGACTTAAAACGAACTATAAATATTTGGATTTTTCGCCGGTGTTTCGGGGGCGGGATTTGTCCTTGAAATCGGACTGTGCGCGAAGTATAATAGAGGTATGAAAGGCTTCGGGGAGGTGAGGGACCTGCACGACATCTGGAATCCGTGGCACGGCTGCAAAAAGTGCAGCGAGGGCTGCCAGAACTGCTATATGTACTTCCTCGACGCCCTGCGCGACCGGGACGGGGGCGACATTTACCGCACCAAGGCGGGCTTTCGCTATCCCTTAAGCAAAACGCGGGACGGGGAATACAAAGTCAAAAGCGGCGAAATGCTGCGCGTGTGCATGACCTCCGACTTCTTTTTGGAGGAGGCCGACGCCTGGCGGGGCGAAGCGTGGGAGATCATCCGGCAGCGTCCGGACGTCAAGTTCTTTTTGCTGACCAAGCGCCCCGAACGGGTCAAAGACTGCCTGCCCTTTAACTGGGGCGACGGCTGGGAGAACGTGATGCTGAACGTCACGACGGAAAACCAGCGCCGCGCGGACGAGCGCATACCGATTTTGCTCTCCCTCCCTTTTAAGCACAAGGGGATCATGTGCGCGCCGTTCATCGGTCCCGTTTCCATCCGGGAATACCTGCCGTCGGGACAGCTTGAGCAGGTTTTGTGCGACGGCGAAAACTACGACGGGGCGCGGCCCTGCCGGTACGAATGGGTCAAGGCCCTGCATGACGAGTGCCGCGCGTACAACGTGACCTTTGTGTTCTGCGGCACGGGCCGGGTCTTTATCAAGGACGTCAAACGCTACCGTCTGGAGGGAAGCGTCCAAAGCGAGCAGTCGCACAAATCGGGCCTGAGTTTTCTCGGAAAGCCCATCGACTTCAAACTGACCGACGAGTGGGGCTCTCCCCTGTCCCCGGAACGCGTCTACACCCCGTACTACCGCGAAAAATGCCGGAACTGCGGCATGAACCTGATCTGCAACGGCTGCTCCAACTGCGGAAAGTGCGAGATCGGCCGCGCAAACGACCCCGAAGAAGACTGAAAAACCGCCTCCGTGAAAATCGGGGGCGGCATTTTTATAAAACAGGTTCAGTAGCGCTCCGGGCGCTGAGGATGCAGGCGGTTTTTGCGCTTTTTGAGGAGGGTGAACGCGGGAACGCGACGGCGGCGGCTTTGGACAGGGGCGACAGGGCGAAGGCGAGCGCCAAAAGGGCGACCATCAAGACGTCGCCGAGGCGGCTTTTGAAGCGCGGAGGCGTCGTATTCGGTGCGGGCAGGACGGTAAAGTCGAAGTCCGCCTCGTTGTCGGGGACAAAGTTATTGAAGAGCATGGGCTCGACGATTTCGGCCACCGTGTAGCCGAGCAGTTTTTTGCGCAGGTCCACAAACGGAAAGGCGTCGACGACGCTGTCGGTGGCGGCGGCAAAGGCCATCATAAACCGGTAGACGGGCGTGTCCGGGGTATAGTCCCCGTCCCCGCACTGCATGTTGACGACAAGGCGCATGATGAGGTCGAACATACGCACGTCCTTGAGTCCCGCGTACTCGGCTTTTGTCAGCCTTGCGCCGCGGCACAGCGGATAGAGATGCCGGACTTTGAGGCCCCGGACGAGTTTGCCGAGCCCCAGGGGGAGAGAATCGACCTTTTCGGCGTATTCCTCGATAAAGCGGCGCTCGAACCAAGCGCGCATTGTTTCGTCCGTCACGCCGAAGGCGGGGTCGTTTGGCACGGCGGGGGTGGACAGGCGAAGCCGCCCGTTTTGCCCGTCAAGGTCGACGAGGCGATACGCCGGAGGCAGGGACGAAAGCCCCGGGGTGGTGACGTCGCAGAGGATATTTCCGGCGTCGGACGACAAAAAGCCGACGTCCGCAAAATGCGTGTGGCCGCTGAACACCAGCGGCACGCCGACGTCCGCGAGCATGTGCCCGACGTAGGCCTTGCGCATATTGCGGTCGGTGCCGCCGATCTTGTAGGCGGGCACGGGCGGGACCAGCGGATGGTGCGTGCAGGCAAAGACGAAGGCGCCGGTCTTTTTTGCGTCCCGGACGATCCCCGCGATCCATTTGAGGCAGCCGGGGGAATAGGACGCGCTCATGTTTTCCATGGGGTCGACGTCGCGGAAGTTGTTGTTGAGCATCAGGCACCACGTTTTGTCGTCGAGCCTGACGGCGTAGGAGTAGTCCGGCAAAAAGACCGAAAACGCCTCGGCGGGACCGAAGTCATAATAGAGGTCCCACAATTCCTCCGGCGTGCACACCTCGGCAAAGGGCGGGACGGCCTGCCCGTCCGGAAGGTCGCGGAATTCGTCCTTGACGATGCTTTTGTAGTCGAAGCTGTCCTTGTCGAACCACGCGTGATACCACGGGTGGTCCTTGTACCGGACGGGCCAGCCCTCCTTGACGGCAAAGGCGCGGCTGAACTGGAAGTCGTGGGTCGCCGTGAGCGCCAGGACGCGCTTGCCGCGGGCCTTGAGCGCGCGCAGCATGTCGATATATTCCAAATGGCTCTGCCGGTCGCCCGCGTGCGTCAGGTCGCCGGTCAGAAGGACCGTGTCAACCCCGTCGGCAGTCTCCAGCATTTTAAACACGCTTTTCGGGATCTTGTTTTTGAGGACCGCCTCCTCCGACGCGCCGGGAAGAAGCATGCTTTCGGACAGATAATGGGTGTCGGACAAAACCGCGAATTTCATATGGGACCTTCCTCTCCGCCGCCCCCTTCGGGACGGGCTTATACGGGTATTGTAATATAAACCCCCGGACGGTGTCAAGCGCCGACCGGCGTTTCGGGAAAAGGATTTTGCTTCTTTTTTTATAAACTTTTTTGCGGAAATTGACTTTCGGGGAAAAATGGCGTACGATAGAAAAAAAGGCCCGCGGGGCCGCAAAAAGGAGCGAACAAGGATGGATAAAAAGCCCGTGATCATCGCGCACCGGGGGTACAGCGCCAAATACCCCGACAACACCGCCCTTGCCTTTGAAATGGCGGGACACTTTGGCGCAGGCGGCGCCGAGACCGACGTGCGGGTCACGTCCGACGGCGTGTTCGTGTGCAGCCACAACGACGACGTCGCCTTTGCGGACGGGACCATTTTGCCCGTGGAGGGACACACGCTTTCCGCTTTGCGGCAAAAGCCCCTGCAAAACGACGAAAGCGACGACATCGTGTACCTTGCCACGTTCCGCGAGTACCTGTCGATCATGAAAAAGTACGGCATGCTCTGCTTTATCGAACTCAAGGGCCCGTTTACTGCCGAGGAGATCAAAGGCGTGTTCGACCTCGCCGGGGAGGTGTACGACCTCAAGCGGTGCATTTTGCAGTCCTTTGACTTTAAAAACCTTTTGCGGGTCAGAGAGTCGTTCCCCGCCCTGCCGCTGATGCTGACCTACGGCGACAACGAGCCCGAGGGGTACAGGCGGTGCTTCGACCACGGGTTTTCCATCGACGTGTCCAAAACCGCGCTGACCGAAAACATGCTTTCGGACTTCCACGAGCGGGGACTCGAGGTCGGCGTCTGGACCGTCAACGACCCGGCGGAAATGAAGGCCCTTGCCGAAATGGGCGTGGACTACATCGAGACGGACGCGTGCCTGGGAGAATAAAGGCCAGAGGGCAAGATCGTCGGCCCCTACAAATAATTGCAACGACCGGACGCGCACGCGCCGAAAATCACCCGGACGGGAACGATCGCGTTTCCGTCCAAAAAAAACGGGACCTCCGAAACAATTCGGAGGTCCGTTTTCTTACAGGAGAATGTCTTCGAGTTTGCGCTTGGGGACGTAATGGACGTCGTTTTCGTCACGGTAGTAGTTGAGAGACTGGCCCTCCTCCGCGTCGGTCAGAACGACCGTTTCGTCCGGCTTTCCGAACGCGACGATGAGCATGGGGACGAGGTGCGCGGGGAGCGAGAGCGCCTCGGCGACCTTTTGGGGGCTGAAATTGCCGATCATGATGCCGCCGAGATTCCGGCTCACGGCCGCGAGCAGCATGGTCTGGGCGACGATGCCGACGTCCTTCTGAAAGCGGGCGAGGTCCGCCTCCCACTCGGTATCCTGACAGACGACGATGAACGCCGTCGGCCGGTGCCCGGGGTACGGGAGCCGCTTTTCCGGCAGGGCACGCGCCCAGCCGGTCAGGGGCTGGATGCGGTCAAGGTCCGCCTGCTCATAGGCAAGAACATACCGGAACGGCTGCCGGTTGACGCTGGACGGCGCCAGTCTTGCGCACGAGACGAAGTATTCCAGCTCCTCCCGCGTCAGTTTCCGGCTTTCGTCGTACCCGCGATAGGAGCGGTTTTTTTTGACAAGCTCGTAAAAATCCATATTACATGATTTTTCTGTACAGTTCCTTGAGTTCCTCGACGTTCGTGTCGCGGGGGTTGCCGGGACGGCAGGCGTCGGCGTAGGCGTCGGCGGCAAGCTGGTCCAGATCCTCCTCGCGGACCTTTTCGTTTTTGGCGGGGATGCCGACGTCGGCGGAAAGCTTGCGGACAGCGTCGACGGCGGCCTTGCGGTACTCCTCCTGCGTCATGGCGTCAACGCCGGAAACGCCGAGGGCGCGGGCGATCTCGCGGTACTTTTCGCCGGTGCAGTCCTGGTTGTACTCCATGACGATGGGCAGCATCATGGCGCAGGCGACGCCGTGAGGCGTGTCGTAATGCGCGCCGAGGGTGTGCGCGATGGAGTGCGCAATGCCGAGGCCCACGTTAGAGAAGCCCATGCCGGCGACGTACTGCGCAAGGGCCATGCCCTCGCGGTCCTCGGGGATGTTCTGCACGGCGCCGCGCAGGTGCTTGCCGATGAGACGGATGGCCTCGAGATGGAACATGTCGGTCATTTTCCACGCGCCCTTGGTGGTGTAGCCCTCGATGGCGTGGGTCAGGGCGTCCATGCCGGTGGAGGCGGTCAGGCCCTTGGGCATAGAGGACATCATGTCGGGGTCGACGACTGCCCACGCGGGGATGTCGTTGGCGTCCACGCAGACGAACTTGCGCTCCTTTTCGACGTCGGTGATGACGTAGTTGATGGTGACCTCCGCGGCGGTGCCGGCGGTGGTGG